>NZ_JBTUOC010000015.1:0-3810 GCF_058345725.1 Simiduia sp.
GCCAGTGCCCGGGTGGATGGCAAGTGGCAGAAAACCGGTTTTCAACTGGGCAAGCTCGACCCCGCCATGGGCCAGCCCCTGCGCATCGCGCTGCCAAAATCCGCCGACCAAATTAAAGTGCAATACCGCACCAGCCCGGAGGCCTCGGGCCTGCAGTGGCTAACGCCCGCGCAGACGGCCGGCAAACAACACCCCTTTTTATTCACTCAAGCCCAGGCCATTCACGCGCGCAGCTTTATTCCCCTACAGGACACGCCACAGGTGCGCACCACCTACAGCGCCACCCTGCGCACCCCCAAGGCGTTGCGCGCGGTCATGAGTGCCGAAAATACACCCAACGCGCCCAAGACCGGGGTCTACACCTTTAACATGCCCCAGGCGATTCCCTCATACCTGATTGCGCTGGCGGTGGGCGATCTAGAATTTAAAGCCATGGGTGAACGCACCGGCGTCTACGCCGAGCCCTCCATGGTCGACAGCGCCGTGGCCGAATTTGAGGACACAGAGGCCATGTTAATAGCTACCGAAAAAGCCTACGGCCCCTACAGCTGGGGCCGTTACGATCTATTGATTCTACCGCCCAGCTTCCCCTTCGGCGGCATGGAAAACCCGCGCCTGAGCTTTATCACCCCCACAGTAATTGCCGGTGATAAAAGCCTGGTGTCGCTCATTGCCCACGAGCTGGCGCACTCCTGGTCGGGCAATACCGTCACCAACGCCACCTGGCGCGACCTGTGGTTGAACGAGGGTCACACCACTTACCTCACCTACCGCATTATGGAAATTATTTACGGCACCGACCGCTTCAACATGGAGAGCGTGCTGGGCTACCAGGATTTGGTGGCGGACTTAAAAGATTTACCCAAGCCCTATCAGCAGTTGGCCATTGATTTGCGCGGCAAAGATCCGGACGATGCCTTCTCGGACGTACCCTACGAAAAAGGCGCACTGCTGCTCAAAGAATTGGAAGACAAGGTCGGTCGCAAAGCCTTTGATGCCTACCTTAAGCAGTACATTGCCGATTTCGAATTCAAGAGCCTTACCACGGAACAATGGCTGGCCTATGTGGAAAAGCATTTGGTGAGCAAGTACCCCAAGCAAGTCTCCATGGCGCGCATTAAGCAGTGGATCTATGAAGCTGGCATTCCCGAGGGCGCACCCGAGCCCGAATCCGATGCCTTCACCAAAGTGGACGCCCTGCGCGATCAGTGGCTCGCCGGAACGCTGTCCATAGAAAAGATCGACGTAAAAAACTGGACGGTGCACCAGTGGTTATATTTTTTAAATAACATGCCCGCACAATTGTCGGCCGCGCAAATGACTGAGCTGGATAAGCGGTTCAACTTGACCGCCAGCCGCAATAACGAAATCGCCCACAGCTGGTTACTCATGGCCATCGGCAATAATTATCAGCCGGCCTTCGCGCGCCTGGAGGACTACCTAGTGCACATTGGCCGCCGCAAACTCATCACGCCGCTGTACAAAGCGCTGATGACCACAGACGCCGGCGCCGCATTTGCCAAGCGCGTGTACGCCCAGGCGCGCCCGGGTTATCACCCGCTCGCACAGGGCACCATGGACGCCATCGTCAACCCTTAAACCCGTACGCCAAGCACCCACACTCCGGTGGGCGCTTGGCTTGCCTTCAAAAGCGCTGATCGACACCGCCATTTCCCTAGGCTCGGCAAGTGTGAAAGAATGCCAGCCTGAGGCCCCACAACAGCCTGGCATGCAAAGCCGCCAAGCTAACCGGCACACCGCCCACCTAAACCCGCCCCACACAGGGCTGCCCGGCCCGAACAGCTTGCGGAGTCAACCATGATTCGAATAGTGCTCATTACCACCGTCATTGTGCTGCTGGTGATTTTCCTGCGCCAACTCAGGTTCTACCTGGCACGAGACCGGAAAGTAGACGAGTTAAAAGAAACTCGCTTAAAAACACACATGAAAGATATCGACAAAGAAATTGTCAAAGAAACCCAACGGCAAAAAGACATTGATGCCGAAATTGATAACCTCACCTCTGAACAAACGCCTGATAAGAAGGAAAACGACCAATGAATGGAATCCCCACAAAATTAATCGCCATGGGCGCAGCCTTTGTTGCACTGCTTGTGGTTTTTGTCACCGCCTTCGGTATTAACGACGCCGGCCACCGCACCGTGGTCCAGTACCCCACCGGCACACTCTACGTCAAATTTACACCCGGTATTTACCCACAGTGGTTTGGCTCTACAGAAGTTTACAACGACGTGCTGACCTTCGATTATGACAAAACCCCCAGCAAAGACGAATCGTCTATCGATCAAACGGGTATTTCCGTTCGCTACCAGGACGGCGGCACCGGCACCGTGTACGGCAAGGCGCGCTTTACCCTGCCCAACGACGAAGAGACCATGCTACACCTGCATAAGGCCTTCCGCTCAAACCGCGGCGTTTCACAAAAGCTGATTAAATCCGTAACCGAAGAGGGCATGAACCTCACAGCCGGCTTGATGAGTTCAGAGGAAGCCTACGCTGAAAAACGCAGTATCTTTACCCAGTGGGCCAGCCAGCAAATATCCCAGGGCAAGTTCCAAACACGCCTGGAAAAAATCACTTCGGTCGACGAAAGTACCGGTAAAACCGTCACCAAAAACATTCCCGTCATAAGCTATGGCGACGACGGTCTGCCCATTCACTTGAACAGCGATTTGGAAGATTACGGCATCGACGTCAATGGCTTCCAAATTACCGACTGGGATTTTGAACCCAAAACACTGCAGCAAATTGCCACCAAGCGCGAGGCCACCATGGCCATTATCACGGCTAAAGCCAACGCCGAGCGCGCCAAGCAAGACGCCATCACTTCAGAAGAACAAGGCAAGGCCAACGTCATGATGGCCAAGTACGAAAAAGAAGTGGTTAAAGAGCGCGCCATTGTAGATGCGCAGCGGGAAAAAGAAGTGGCCGTCATTACCGCCGAGAAAAACGTGGAAGTTGCCCGCCAGATGAAACTGGAAGCCGAGCAAAAGAAACTGGCGGCGGTGGAATACAAGCAAGAGCAAATCTTGCGCGGTGAAGGTGACGGCGCCTACAAGCGCATTGTCATGGAAGCCGATGGCGCCCTGGCCCAAAAGCTGGAAACCTATGAGCGCGTCATGGGCCGCTTTGCCAGCGCCGTCGAAAAGCAAAAGTGGGTGCCGGAAATTCAAATGGGCCAGGGTGGCTCGGGCGGCGACAACGCCATGACGCTGATCGAAATGATGGGCGTCAAAGCGGCTAAGGATCTGTCGCTGGATATGAAAGTTAAAAACTGATCGACTCCGCGGGTGCGCGATGCTCACCCGCGGGTACCACTCACCTTAGCGCGCTGTGCAGCCGCCGGCTCGCTAGGGCTTAGACTGAATTTCAACCCGCAAGATGCGATTGGTGGCACTTTGGTGAATCAGCAAATCGCCTTCGCGGGTGGCGCGCATATGCCTGACAATGCCCGAATAAATGTCGCCCGAGGGAATCGGCCAACTCTCAAAACGCTCCCGCTCTGGATCGAAACGCACGAGGGTATCGGGCCGCATGCCGGATTCGTTGTACCATATGCCGCCGTTCAGCACGGCAATGGCATAGGGGTGTGCGTCCGGCCCACTGGGTGACGCCCACTCTTGTGCTTTCCCCGTAGTGGTATCAAAACGCCCCAGGCGCCCCAGACTGGAATTCACATACCACAGCATACCGTCCTCCGCGAAGTCCAAGCGCCGCACCAACAACCGGCCGTTCTTCGAGAGGATCTCGGTGACGATGCCCTTCACGTAGTTGACCCGGTACTGCTCC
>NZ_JBTUOC010000016.1:0-52771 GCF_058345725.1 Simiduia sp.
CGCCGCGGGGCTCTGGAATACCGGCGCCATCGGCGTGTCGGTGGCCTACAGTCGCTATGAAATTGCCGTCACCCTGTCGATCATTGCTTTTCTCATTTTCCAGTTCTCCGGGCTATTAAAAAAACCCGTGCACGCGCAGGCCTCCGATACCCCAACAGACAAGCTAGCACCCACCAAGCAACAGGAGTGAGCGCCGGCCGATTCGCGACGGGCGGGCCAAACATTGAAAGGGTTTGCCGTCCAACATTATTGCGACCAAAGTACCACTGTTGGCGCATGTTAAGCAGCCGGTCCCCGTTGGGAAACGCTGTGGGGTATGATGAATAGCGCCACTGGGTAAACCCGGGGGCCCAATGGGCGCAGCGCATCGCCCAACGCCCTTCGCAAAATACAGACTCAGCAACAATAAGTGCTTGAAATCAATAAATTTGCCACCAAACTAAAGCAGCATAAGCCAAACTGAGGCCATCAATATACGGCCCGTCACACGCGTATCGAATGATGGAATCTGCGCCGAGCGCGAGCGCGTACAAACACCCGGCCCACAGTTGCGCTCCAGCCTGATAGAGCGCCGCCCAAGGCCGTGTGAACCACGGACTTACAAGGAGCAAACAGCGCTCATGCACAAGCTATTGCTGGTTGACGACGACCAAAGCTTTACGGAAGCCACCCAGGCACTGCTGGAAAACATGGGCCACCCAGTGGATGTCGCCCACTGCGTGGCCGATGCAAAAGCCCTCTTGGCACGCACCAAATACCACACACTGCTGTTGGATTTAATGCTGCCAGACGGCAGCGGCTTCGATGTACTTAACGCCCTGCCGCTGGATCGCACGCCAGCGCGCATTGCCTTCGTAACTGGCCACTCGGCCATTAAATCCAACATTAAATCCATGGCCGGCCCCGGCGTCAGCTATCTGCTGAAACCCGTTACCCTGGATCAACTCAACGCACTGGTGGGCACGGCAGACAAATCGCCCAACGCCAGCCTCAGCTACCAACGCCACTTTGGCGTGCTGGTTGGCGAATCTGAACCCATGCGCGCGCTCTACGATCAGATAGAAAAAGTCGCGCGGACCCAAGCCAATGTGCTCATCCAAGGCGAAAGCGGCACGGGCAAGGAGTTGATTGCTACAGCCATTCACAACGCCTCCGGTACCCAGGGCCAACTGGTGGCTGCCAACTGCGGTGCCATCGCCAAAGAGCTGATTGGCAGCGAACTTTTTGGCCATGAAAAGGGGGCGTTTACCGGCGCCGTGGCGCGCAAACCAGGCCTGTTTGAACGCGCAAATCACGGCACGCTGTTTTTGGACGAAGTGACCGAAATGCCCATCGATCAACAGCCCAACTTACTGCGCGTGTTAGAGACGGGCAAAGTGACACGGCTCGGCGGCACCAACGAACTGGAGGTGGCCTGCAGAGTAGTCTCGGCCACTAATCGCAGCCACCAGGAATTGGCCGAGGGCAACTACCTGCGCGAAGACATTTACTTCCGGCTAGCGGTGTTCCCTCTGCAATTGCCGCCCCTCAGAGACAGGCGCGACGATATCCCGCTGCTGTGTCAGGCTTTTTTGGACGATTTTAACAGCGAGTACAACACCCACTTTCACCTGAGCGAAGCCGCACTTAACACCCTGTGCAGCTACAATTGGCCAGGCAATGTGCGCGAACTGCGCCACGCCCTGCACCGCGCCGTTATCATGACCGATAAAACAGAGTCCGAACTCACCCTGCCCGCCCAGCTGGGTTCACCCTTTGGCCAAACCCTAGACACAAACGCCGCCAGTAATGTAAGCAACTTACAGCCGGGCACCACCATCGAAGCGATGGAGCGCCAGTTGATTGCGATGACGCTGGAATCTGTGGACGGCGACAAACCAAAAGCTGCGGAGATGTTAGGCATCAGTTTAAAAACACTCTACAACCGTCTGAACCAATATAAAACCCAGGAGCCTGCACCATGAGCGACACCCGGCAACTGCACCATGAACTACGCAATAAACTGAACAATATTTCCGTCAACACCGAGCTTGCCAAGCTGCAAACCCAGCAGGGCCAACCACCAGAAACGGTATTGGCCAGCCTCGCAAAAGTGACGGAGGCTTGCAAAGCGTGCGCAACCTTGCTTGACCATCATTCCTAACGCAGAGACCCCAGTTGCTGTTATGGCCGATAAATCCAATACCCTAAAATACTTTTGGGCATTTTTGATGGGCGCACTCGGCTTGCTGTTCATCATTAACAGCCTGCAAACTTACCAGAGCTTAAAGGTCTTGGATGCTAACGCCAGTCGCTCGGGCAGCACCAAAAATATTCTGGAGCTGGCGGGCAACACCTACCTCGCGATTCAAAACGCAGAAGTCCACTTGCGCGAGTACATGCTGCACGAGGCGGACGCACAGCTAGACAGATACAACACCGCCGTCGACGAGGTCAAAACCCTGATTACCCAACTGCAAGACTTAAGCACCGAGCTACCCATTCAGCGCTCGCGCTTTGAGGAAGTGCTGCAGATCATTAACTCGCACGATCAGGCCCTCGCCGACGCTACGCAACGCCACCAAGAGGCCAAGTTACTGCAACGGCAAGCGAGTACCACGGCCATCGAATTGAGCGAACACAAAACCGAGAGCGAAAAGCAAGAGGCTCGCTCCCTGTCAGAAACTATGGCCGCCAGCCGCCAGAGTTTAAGCGCGCTGTCTGAATTGATCAGCGCCATCGAACAGGAAGAATTTAAGTACATTCAAGCCATCATGGACGAAAGTGCCGTGCGCCGTAAACAAATCTCCCAGGCGGTATTGTTTGCCAACTGCTTGGGCATAGGTTTTATCATTATTATCGCCATGCTCACCAGCCGCACGTCGCGCCAACAGGCCGAGTACGCAAAATTACTCGAGCGCAAGGTGGCCGAGCGCACTCAGGCACTGGAGCTCTACGCGCAGGAGCTAAGCCGCAGCAACCGGGAGCTGCAAAGCTTTGCCTTTGTCGCCTCCCACGACCTGCAAGAGCCACTACGCAAAATTCGCGCCTTTGGCGACCGCTTGCAGGACCGTTACAGCGAGCAGTTAGGCGACGGCAAAGACTATGTGGCGCGCATGCAAAGCGCGGCTTCGCGCATGTCTAAACTCATTGAGGATCTACTGGCTTTTTCGCGGGTGTCCACCCGCAGCAAGCCCTTTGAGCAGGTAAACCTCAATGACACATTGGCCGGGATACTGGACGATCTGCAGTTTAAAATAGAAGAAACTAACGCCACCATTACCGCCGATCCGCTGCCAGAAATTTCGGCGGACCCCATGCAAATGAGCCAGCTGTTTTTAAACCTGGTGGGCAATGCACTCAAATTTGTCGCCGAGGGCAGCCAACCGAAAATTCATATCAGCGCGCGGGCAGCGCAACTGCCACTGTCTGAAACCACTGAACTGGCCGGAACCGATGCCCACGAGACAATTCCCGCCATCGAAATAGCCGTCAAAGACAACGGTATCGGATTTGACGAACAATTTCTCGACAAGGTTTTTAGCGCGTTTCAGCGCTTGCACACGCGCGACGCCTACGACGGCACCGGTATTGGCCTGGCCATTTGCCGCCGCATTGTCGAGCGCCACGGTGGTGCCATCACCGCCGAAAGCCGGCCCGGCGAAGGCGCGACCTTTATAGTTACCCTGCCACTGCAACAAGCGGCGGCCACGCAATTGACCAATGCCGAACTTGGTTTGCAATCCACCAGCAATCCCATGCCAGGCGCCAGCCCAACGTAAGGACACCCTATGCAAGCCAATGCAAAATCCATCAATATCCTGATGGCAGATGACGACAAAGACGATCAGCTATTAACGCGCGATGCGCTGGAAGAAAGTCTGGTGCGCAACACATTGAATATCGTCGACGACGGTGTCGAACTGCTGGAGTATTTAAAGGGCGAGGGCAAGTTTGCCGAGCGCGACACCAGCCTGCAACCCGACTTAATTCTGCTCGACCTCAACATGCCCCGTATGGACGGCCGTCAGGCCTTGGCCGCCATCAAGGCAGACCCCCTGCTGCGCCGCATTCCCGTGGTTATTCTCACCACCTCAAAGGCCGAGGAAGATATGCTGAAGTCCTACGATCTGGGCGCCGCGTCCTACCTGTCCAAACCCGTTACTTTTGACGGTCTGGTGGAACTCATGAAAACCCTGGGCCGCTACTGGGTAGAGTTTGTCGAACTACCGGGCAAGGCGCCCAACTATTAAGCCGCCATTAATAAAGCGATGCGCACTGAGCTATGATCAAACTGCTTTTAGTTGAAGACGACGAAGATGATTACATCATCGCGCGGGATTTTCTGAACGACCTGGGCGGCGCTCAGGCCTACCAGCTGGACTGGGCCCAAACGCCGGCGCAGGCGCGCAGTTATTTTCAGGGCGATAACCACGACGTGTGCCTGCTCGACTATTCGCTCGGCGCCTTTACCGGACTAGACCTGATGCGCGAGGCGCAACAGCTGGGCTTTCACGCTCCCATTATCATGCTCACCGGCCACGACGACAGCGATCTCGACGCCCACGCGCTGTCGGCCGGCGCCGTCGACTACCTGGTCAAATCGCAGCTTTCCGCGGCGCGCCTGAGCCGGGCCATCCGCTACGCCGTAGCGCGCCGCGACATGGAGAAAGAGCGCTTAAAACGCCTACAGGCACAGGCCGAGAACCGCTCGAAAAGTGAATTTTTGGCACACCTAAGCCACGAACTGCGCACACCGCTCACCGCCATTCTGGGCTATACCGACCTGCTGGCTCACGAAGTCACCCAGGGCCCCACACAGGAGTATGTGCACATTATTCGGCGCAATGGCAGCTATCTGCTGAGCCTGCTCAACGACGTGCTGGACCTGTCAAAAATTGAGGCCGGCAAGTTGGACATGAATTTGCAACCGGTACAGTTGAACGAATTGCTGTCTAACATTTGCAGCTTGATGGAAATTAAAGCGCAGGAAAAAAACATCGGCTTTTACATCGACAGCGACAGCGCCCTGCCCGAACAGCTCATCTCCGACCCCACGCGCCTGCAGCAAATTTTAATTAACATCATCGGCAATGCGATTAAATTCACCGACCATGGCGAAGTGCGATTAACCGTTAACGCACGGCAAAAACAGCAGCAACTCGCGTTTAAGGTGCAAGATACCGGCATTGGCATTGCAGCCGAAGAATTGCGCAAATTATTCCGCCCCTTTGAACAAGCTCAAGGCGCGAAGTCGCGCAAGGAGTTGGGCACGGGGCTGGGCTTGGCCATCAGCCAAAAACTGGCGGAGCGAATGAACGGCACCATCACCGCCACCAGCCAAGTTGGCCGCGGCAGCTGCTTCACGCTGCAATTTGACACACTCCAATTGCCGGACGCAGTGCGCTGGGTACCGCTAAAAATTGAAACCCAGTCACCGAGCGCTCCCCTGCCCAGCCTGGGTATCAATGGCCACATCTTAATTGCCGACGACCTCGCCGAGTTGCGCAAGCTGCTCGGCCATTGGGTCTCCCGCTATGGCGCCACCACGTCCTTCGCGGACAACGGCCGCGCCGCCATCGAAGCGGTGCAGGCCAGTGCCGCCCAGGGTCACCCCATAGACCTGATTTTGATGGACATGCAGATGCCGGAAATGGACGGCCTCAGCGCCACCCGGCACCTGCGCGAACAGGGCTTTACCGCCCCCATCATCGCGCTCACTGCGCAAACCATGCTGGGTGAAAAAGAAAAGTGCCTGGCCGCCGGCTGCGATGAACACCTCGGCAAACCCGTGCAAGAGCGGCATCTTATCGGCTGCATCACCCGCCACCTGGCCCAGCGCAAAGCCCAGCAAGCACAGGCAACGCCGGCACCCGGAAAACCCTTAAAGCCCACCGCCGGTAAACGCTCGCTATTGCTGGTAGAAGACAACACCGACGCCCGCAACGCCACTACCCTGTTGTTAGAGGGGTTGGGCTGGGCGGTGACCGGCTGCGCCGACGCGACAAGTGCGCTAACCTGCGTGCGACAGCAATCGTTTGATTTAATTCTAACGGACATTCAATTGCCGGACGGCGATGGCATCAATCTGGCCCATAACATTCAGTCCATAATCGACAATCCGCCGGACATTATTGCTGTCAGCGGCCAGGCATTTGACGAGCGCATTGAAGCCTCGCCCTTTAAACAGACGTTGCTAAAACCTTTGTCCCTGGAGGTTCTCGCGAGCCTTAAGTGACGGCGTAAACGCCAGTGTCCCGTTGAATCTGGATCTCGTGCTGTGGCACACTTCGCCACCCATTTCGCACTTTCGTTTTTCTACCCCAAGGAAGCTTGAAGATGAATAAGGACGTTCGACGCCCCTTAGCGGCCCTGCTGGCCGCCACAGTTATAACGTTGCTGGGCTGCGGCGGCTCCAGCAGTGGCGCACCTGAACCTACCCCCGCACCGGTAACGCCCATAACACCGCCCGCGCCAGCCATGGTTACGGCCAGCGTGGAAGTCGCTGGCCTGAAGGCCACAGGTCTTACCCTAACACTGAATGGCGAAACACTGATAATCCCCGATGCGGGCACCTTTGCATTTCCCACCCAACTGGAAGAAGGCACAGCCTATACCCTTGAAGTGACTAGGCAACCCGAGTTTCCGAATTATGCCTGTACCACCCAAGCTCCGAGCGGCACTGCGGGAAGTACGCCCATTGCCCTCAAAGTAAGTTGTAGCAATTTTCAGCAAGCTGCACACGAGCATGCAGCCCGGGAGCTAACATTCTTTCAACTCTCGAGCACCGGAAAAATTACCGCGATTTTACGAGATGAGAGCTCCTCACTCTCCCTGGACACCCGCAACCCGGGTGAAAACTGGCAAGGTGCAGAGGAATTTTACCGTGGTGGCAGCGTCGATATGCCCACCAGCTATCTGGACGATATCGACAATCTATGGACTATCGGCAACTCAGTATTGACAGAAAATGAGCGCTACCTTCCCATCGCAGAGTATCGCGGCAGTAACGTTCGGATTAAATACCTAAGACAAACCAATTCAAGCGCCTGGACAGAGCAAACTATTGCAGACGTACCAGACAGTAATTCTTTCCCTTGGGCTGCAAGGTCCGGCGACTTTCTCGCCTTTGTCTATAACGAAAGTGGCAAGCTTATCTGCCAATATGGAAACTTGGGCGAGCCACTAACCCGCGTGGAGCTCGGCAACGTAGACGGCCGCTTCACGGTTAGCCAGAACACGGGGAACGATGCACTGCCCATTGTGATACTTGCAGGTGATACCGCAACCAACACCACCAGTATTCACACGCTAACGACAGATGGCCATTGGACCAGCCAAACCTACGCCGACGCGCATGTATTGGGCAAGATCGCTGCACACAAAGTGCTCAGCAACGGCCGGCAGCTCTTGATCTGGGACCGAAAGCAACCAGGTAGCGCGCCGTCAGAAACTGTCTATTCCTATATTGAAACCGACGGCGCTATTGGAACACCGCAAGCGCTTGGCACCGGTATCCTGCGGCAGCATCGGCTACATAAAGAGACCGACTCTCTCGTCTTGAAAATACAAAATTACGGTGTTGCTGAAATTCGTATCTGGAATGAAACTCAGGGCTTCAGTACACCGCTTGCAAGCGAAGGCTACGGACTTTTGAGCTTTGACGCCACCAGCGAGGGCCAATTTGTAATAGCCCAAGCATCAGCCGACTCATTAATCATTGCGCCTTTCAACTGGCAGTCTGGTTGGGGGACTCCCTCAACGTTTACCGACATAGTCAATAACACAGGCAGTAGTCGCTACAGCAGTGATATTAGCGCGACTGTTTGTACGTTAGATGTGTGCAATGTGTTTTATGGCATTAACGAAAAGGTCAGGCACTACACAGTCACAGATGGCACCCTTTTGCGCCAGCCGGATATCGGTAGTTTTATTAGCACTGCGCCTGGTCCCGCTAGGTTACGCGCGGCCAAAAACGCCCAACACGATGCTGTTGTCTCTTGGGTCCCGATGATAGAGGATAAAAACACAGATAGTGGCACGGCGTCTTTCGCACACTATTCGGCCACTGCTAACCGCTGGGCGCCACAGCAAGACCTTGTTACCGCATTGGGGCTAGAGTACGTACCGGTGGCTATCCCCCTGGAAAACGGCTTTACGCTTTATTGGTACGATGCCACCCCTTGGTATAGCGAACCCATGGCGACGACTTATTTTGCAGACATTCTACCGGCTGAATAATTCACGCCTGAATACAGGTAAAAAAGATGGCGCGTTTACCGCTAGCGACCTGGGTATTCGCGCCCTCAATTACCCTACTATTTGTATTTTTACCAGGTGGTTCTCAAAGAGTAAGGAGCGCGGCTTTCGCCGCGCGCTAGATTCAAGCCGTTACCCGCTGCAGGTTTAGCATACGGTCGTGGCACTGCTTCATTTCTAGATACACTTCGCGCAGGGTGGAGGCGTACAGGGGCGCGGGGTTGGCTTCCATGGCGTCTTTAATTTCTGCGAGGGTTGCGTCCTCCACCTCTTCGAGCTGTTCGATATAGGCGTGGTCTTTGTCATCGGCAATGAGGCCAATCACGTTGGTGTAAATCTCTCGGGCTTTCACGCCCAAGGCGCTGCCGGTTTCCCGCTCGCCTTCGCTCATTTTGGCAAAAGGCTGCAGCTTCACTATGGCATTTTTGCGCGCCAAAATCATGGCCTTAAACACGCCGGCAATGGCGGTGTTATCCACTTTTTCCACGGCCGTCTCGTAAAATTCAATGCCGCCGTTTAGCACTTTAATAATCGAATTAATATTCTCTGCGTTCATACTCCATCTCCTTATTACGCGTTAACTCACACCGGCGAAGCGCTAGGAAATTGCGCCCTGCCGGCTTCAAAAGGAGAAATGCACAGACTGTGCCAGCGGATTATCGGCGAGCGATAGGGGTCTTTAGCAACTAAATTCTTGCGCTATTTACACCGCCGGCGGCGCGGATTGTAAATTTTGCACCGACGCTATTTGGTTGCGGGCTTGGGCAGATTGCTGCGATATTGGTGAATCATGGCGGCGAGTCGCGCCTGGTGATCGGGCTGTAACAGCTGCTGTGAAAAGCGCTTTAACAAGCGCGTGTGCAATCCGCGCTTGCTCGCGAGATACACATCGCCAAAGTAAAATGCTTTGTCGGCTACGCGCACCTTGTTGTGTAAATTAAGTTGCCGCAGCAGGTGAATACCCGACAATTCGGTGTGCACCACGGCGTCCAAACGGCCGGCGCTCAGCATGCGCAGACTGGCCTCCAAATCAATATTGGCCGCACTAAATTGATTTGCTGCACGCGCCTCGTCAAAATCTTTGCCGTAACTCCAGCCCAACAGCGTGCCCACTTGCATACCCGTTAAATCCGCCACAGAAACGGGCCGGCGGCCATCACTGGCGCGCGTAAATATCACTGTGCGTTCGCGATAAAAAGGCGCTGAAAACTGCAGCTTGCGCAATCGTTTTTGGGTTTTAAGAATGCCCACAATTAAACCTTCGCCGTCGGCGGCCATGCGCAAGCCGCGCTTAAGCGGCACCTCTAGCAGCGTATAGGGCTCGCCCATGGCATCAAAAGTTGCGGTCACTATGTCTAAGTAAAGGCCTTTCAATGCATAGTCGGCAGGCGCAGTTTGTGGCGCAACTGACCTAGCCGGCTGTTGCGGGCCGGCGGCGGGCGGAGGCAGCGATATCGCAGATAAGGGCGCCGCAGATGGGCTAGATGGCTCGACGCCGGCCGGCAGGTCTTGCGCGGGGGGCGAATATTCGGCGTAAAGGAAGGGTGGATAATTCGTAAACACCAGCAGGGTTACCGGTGGTTTGATAGCCTTGTGCTTATCGCCGACCAGCTTCCCGTGCGCGCCCTGCACTAGCAGAGCCACAAAGGCGACCAGGAGGCCGTAACACCACCGCCGCGCCACCCAGGTCCACAAGCTGCGCTGGCTACTTCGCTGTGCGTCACGCGGCATGCATACAACCCTCCGAGGCGTTATTCGCGGCAATTGCAGGCGACGGGTCGCACGAGTAGCGGCCACCTGCCATTTAACCATAGCGCAGGCGCCACGCCATTGCCTAGCGGCACAGCCCCCAGGCGTAGAGTGCCGCTTTTGCGAGATCGGTGAATCCGGACAAGTCGGCCACGGCGTCCAAGTCTGGCACCGGCGCGACACACAGCTCGCCCTCGACTTCGTCTGCCTGGGCTGTCGCGAAGTCGGCGGCAACACCCAGGAAATTGATTTGCACGGCACCGGTGTTGGTTTCGCGCGTCATGGAAACCCAGGCATCCTCTGGGAGAGCGAGCGAAAGAGCCGCCTCTTCGCGGGCTTCGCGCACGGCGGTGCGGCGCAGATCGTTGTGATCGTGCTCCAGCACACCGGCGCGCTCGGGATTAAAGCCGCCGCCCAGGAGACTCAGGCAACCCGGAAATAGGTGGCTGGAAGCCGACCGCTTTTGCCACAGCAACTGCGCCTGTGCGCGGTCGCATACCAAGACAGTGGCCGCCAAGCCCGCCGGATACAGGCCGGCCTCGCGCAGGGCTAACATCTCCGAATAACGCAGCACCTGGTAGTCTAGAGTTTGCGCAAGCTGTGGGCGCGACACATCCACCAGCGCGTGCCACTCGTCCATGCGCAGGCCGCGCGCAATCTCTGCCGCCCTCGCTCGCACACCGGCCGGCACCGGGTAGTCGCCTGCGTCCACCAGGCTTGGCACCTGCTGGCCTATGGCGAGGCACTCGATGTGGATACCGTTAGCTCTGCACCAGGCGTTTAATTGGTCTCGGCGCTGGCCACTAGACATGCGGCACCTCCACCCCAGGTGCGGCCTCTAAAGGCGCCTGCGCCACTATTGCCACACCCTCGGTTGTGTGGCGCACCTGCGCCTGAATGCGATACACCTTGGCTAAATTCGCCTCGGTAAGTACGGCCGCCGGCGTGCCATCGGCCACCAACTCGCCCGCGCTCATCAGCAAAATGCGGTCGCAAAAACGCGCCGCCAGCGACAGGTCGTGCAGGGCTGCAATCACCAACCCAGTGTCGGCCTTGGTTTTCAACAACTGCATTATTTGCAGCTGGTGCAGCGGATCGAGGGCGGCGATAGGCTCGTCTGCGAGCCACACATCGGCCACTGTGGCAAACAAACGGGCGCATTGAACCCGGCGCAATTCGCCACCGGATAAGGTATCGACGGTGCGCGCCGCCAGGTGCGCCACATCGGCGGCGGCCAGCGCCATGTCGATGAGCTTGCCGTCGCGCGCCAGCGCAACATCCAGACTACCCGTGTGCGGCAGGCGCCCCAATGCCACCAGCGCCCGCACCGATAGCGACCAGGCCGGCGCCTCCTGTTGCGCCAGCAGCGCCAGAGTTTTTGCGCGCGTGCGCGGTGCCCAGGTTTCCAGTGGTTGGCCCGACAAGTGCACCTGTCCGCCCTGTGGCACCAGCAGCCCCGCCAGTGATTTCAGCAGGGTGCTCTTACCGGCGCCATTGGGGCCAATAAGACCGATCAATTGGCCGGCTTGGGCTGAAAAGCCCACATTGTTTAACAGCGTGCGATCGGCCACGGCATAGCTCAGGCTATCGCACGCCAGCGACAAGGGAGAAGAGTGTGTCATTTAAATAAGCTGCCGCTTGCCCTTAACCAATAAGTAAATAAAGAAAGGCGCGCCCAGCAGTGCTGTGACCACCCCCAGTTTCATTTCGCGGGCCACATCCAGGTGTCGCACCAACAAGTCGGCGCCGGCGACCAGCAGCGCACCGCCCAGGGCCGATAGCATCAATAGCTTGCCGGGCTGATGGTCGGCCCAGCGCCGCAACAAGTGCGGCACAATCAACCCCACAAATCCGATACTACCCGACACCGCCACGCCGCCGCCCACCGCCAGGGCAATCCCCACCAGTAGCAATAAACGCTCCCGGCCGGCCACAAAGCCCAGGCTACTGGCGGTATCATCCCCTAAGGTGAGCGCATCCAGGTAGGCGTGGCGGCTGTAGATCAGCGCCATGCCCAGCAGACAGGTGGGTAGTGCAATCAGGACGTGATCCATGCTGCGATTCGCGAGCGATCCCATGAGCCAGAAGATGATTTCCTGCAGGGCAAACAGGTTGTCGGCAAAGTTGAGCGCCACCGCCACAAGGGCGCCAAACAGGGAGTTAAGCGCGACACCCGCCAAAATCAGCACCAGCACACTCTGGCTGCGACCGGCCAGCGCATAGATGGCAAACAGCGCCGCGAAACTGCCCGCCATGGCCGCCGCCGGCAGCACCAGCCAGCCCCAAGTCGCCAGACCAAAATACAGGGTGATCACCGCGCCCAGGGCCGCTCCCGCGCTCACGCCCAAGACGCCTGGCTCGGCTAGAGGGTTGCGCAACAGGCCCTGCATGGCGGCACCACTCATGCCCAAACTGGCGCCCACAATCAGGGCCAACAGGGCGCGTGGCAGGCGCACTTCAAAAACAATGCTGCGGCTGGCGGTCAACTCGCCTGCCCAGGCGTCGGCCAGCGCCGCAGCCACCGAGACATCCACCGCGCCCAAGGTTAACGACGCACCCAATACAATCAGTAATAACAGCAGTAATCCCAGGTACTTCACGGACATTCCTTACAATGACAAGCCGAATATCGCCGCCGCTTAATGGGCGCCGACTGGCGGTAACTGGGCGCGCAGCGCCAGCAGCGACGTTAACAGGGCGTTGATATGGGGCGCCGGGCACACCGACAGGTTGCCCGGCAAGCTGCCCAACTGACCGCCCTGCATCGCTACCGTGAGCGCCGGGTGCGAAAGCACTTCGTGGGCCAGGGAAAACTGGCCATTGGCCAGAGTGTCGACAATCAGCAAATCGGGTGGTTGCAGCACCAATTGCTCGAGGTTCACAGTGGCAAATCCCTGCTGATCAGCGGCCCAGTTGCGAAATCCCGCCAGGCTTAGCAGTTCGTGCTCCAGCGTTCCGGCGCCCGGCGCGATGTGATTGGGCCCCAACATTAACGCCCGCGGGCGATCCGCTTCGGCAACAGCACCGTTGGCCGCCTCCTGTGCCGCCTTGCGCGCCAACCAGGCTTGCCGGTGAGCCAGCAGCGCCGGCGGGTCGCCCAACAATTCGGCCATGCGCTGTAAATGTTGATCGATATCGGCCAAGCTGGTGGGCAGGGGCACCCGCTCCACCCGGTAGCCCAAATGCGTGAGCAGTTCTGCCGCTTCGCGCGCCCCGTATTGCCCAGCCAACACCACATCGGGCGCCAGCGGAATAATCTCCTCCACTAACCCGTGGTTGCGGTGCAAACCCACTGCCAAATCGGCCTGGGGCGACATCATCGGGTTGCCGGCAAAATAGGTCACGCTGGCAATATCCTCGCGCGCAGCAAACCGCAACAGCATTTGATCCACACACAGATTGATAGACGCCAGCTTAGCCCCGCTGGCGCCGGCGCAACCCAGCAGCAGTGTGAGCGCAATCAGTGCGTGGCGTCGCACGCACCCGCCACCCAATTGGCCAGCCCTGCGTTGGTGGCTTTACAGGCATTACTGTAGGTTTTGCCGTCACAACCACACACGGGGGTGTAATCCATGGTGCACATGCGATTGGCGTTAATTTTCGCCGGGTCGATACACTGCTCGGCGTCGGCGCTAGCCGCCGCATCGGGCTGAACACTGCTGGCGGGAGCCGGGCTTTCGCGCGTTTCTACTGCACCGTTATCGGCCACTTGGCTGGCGATGGGCGCGCGTTCCTGACCACAGGCGGCCAGCAGCAAGCTGGCGGCGAGTACACATAACATTGACTTGAGGTTTAACATGGGTGTCCTCCGTGAAGATGCGCCATTATAGGGGCATAAGCGCTGACACACACCCCACCGTCGAGCAAAGCGGCTACACTTAATCCATATGCGCAAGCCAGTGCCGGAGGCCCCGTGACAAACCAGCAAGATCGCAGACACTTCGCCCGCGTTACTTTTAGCGGCGAGATTGAACTGCTGCAAGATGGCCAGGGCTGGCGCTGCGAACTGGTGGATATTTCGCTGAAAGGTGCGCTCATCAACCTGCCTGAGCACTGCACGCTCAACGCCCACGAACCTTTCGAGCTAAGCCTGCAGCTGGAGCCTGAAACCGCCATTCACATGACGGTGGGCTGGTCGCACGGTGACGGCCGTCAGATTGGCGTGGTCTGCCAGCAAATAGACGTCCAGAGTGTCGGTCACCTGCGCCGGCTGATAGAGCTCAACACCGGCGATCCGGTAGCCGCCGAGCGCGAACTGCACATGCTGGGGCAAGCTGCCAGTTGAAGTAAATAGGTCTTGGCCTCAGACGCGATTGAAACTATAGTGCCAAAAACGGCTGCTCAGCGCCGCCCAGGTGCAGTCGGCGGGCCGCAACTTCTTTACAACCGTCGGGCTAGGCAAGCCCGATCGCAAGGCGCACGGAAGTCACAGCCGTTATCGGCGAGTAAGAAAAGGATAAAAGCATGTCAAACACCACCACAGAAGACCGCGAACGCCGCTATTTTCCACGCGTTAACTACCGGGCCTACGCAACTCTGACCACCACCCAAAAGAAATTTGACGTGCACATTGTGGACGTCTCCTTTAACGGTGCCCTTGCCGCGCTGGTGCGGCCCCACAACCTGACTCCTGGCGAAGAAATTATTCTAACCATTGAAGCGGACGACGATAACCTGATCAAAATGCAAGGCAAGCTGGCGCACCAACGCGAACACATGCTGGGCATTGAGTGCCGGGCACTGGGTATCGACAATCAGGCGCGCCTGCGGGAGCTGCTAAAAAAAGAAACCGAACGCGCCAATGAGCGATCTGTCAGCGCCATGCTGGACGACCACGAGCGCCGACACTGACCCGGAGAGCTTCCAATACCGCCCGCAGCGGCGCCGCTAATTTTGCTAAGATGGCGCATCGTTCACTGAGCGGGGAATCGCGCTTGCGCACTCGACACTGTATTTGCATCTTTTTGCTGGCAAACCTGCTGGCCTCCGCCGCCTTTGCAGCACCCCTACGCGTCGCCGTCGCCAGTAATTTCAGTCCCGCGTTGCACCAACTGGTGCCGCTTTTCAACCAGCAGCACCCCGACATAGACCTGCGCTTGAGTGCCGGCGCATCCGGTCAACTGTATGCGCAAATCACCCAGGGCGCGCCCTTCGACGTTTACCTGGCGGCCAACGCTGAATACCCACACGCACTCCACAGCCAAGGGATTGCCCAGCAACCCATTGCCTACGCGCACGGGCGACTGTTATTGATCAGCCGCCACGACGGCACCGACTGGCTGGCACTGTTGGCGCGCACCCAACGCCTGGGCATGGCCAACCCTCACCTGGCGCCCTACGGCGCCGCCGCCGAGACCCTGCTGGAAAAGGCCGCGCAACAACACCAAGCATTTTCTGGACGCACCATGACGGCGACAGCCATCGCGCAGGTGCAGCACTGGTTTGCCGCCGGCCATATAGACAGCGCCTTTGCCGCGGCGTCACTACAACCCGCCAATGCCAAGTACACACAACTCGATGTCACCCAGCTGCTACCCACGCCCATTGTCCAAGCGCTGGTGGTGCTGAACCGCACCCAAGAACCCGCCGCCGCCCGTGCACTGGTGGCATTTTTACTCAGCGACACAGTCCAAAGCCTGCTGCATCAACAGGGCTACACACCACTGTCGTCGGCCCCGCGGGGAGTCGAGTATGCTCACCCCTAGCGCCTGGCAGGCGGTGGCCTTAACCCTGCAGCTGGCCGCCGTCACCACGCTGTTGCTCATGCTGCTGGCCACACCGCTCGCTTGGTGGCTGCACCAGTCGCGCAGCTTAGGCGCACGTATTGTCGAGATCTGCGTCGCACTGCCCCTGGTTTTGCCGCCCACGGTAATCGGCTTTTACTTGTTAATTGCTTTTTCGCCCCACCACTGGCTCGGCGCCCAGTGGCTGGCCAGTACCGGCCAACCGCTGGCATTCAGCTTTAGCGGCTTGGTGCTGGGATCCATGGTTTACTCACTGCCCTTTGTCGTTCAGCCACTGCAAACCGCCTTCGCACAACTCGATCACACATTGTTGGCCATGGCGCGCGTACAGGGCGTGACACTGGCCGGGCAGTTTCGACGAGTGGTTTTACCGCTGTGCGCACGCGGTTTTGTGGGTGCTGCGGTGCTGGGCTTTGCGCACACCTTGGGCGAGTTTGGCGTGGTATTGATGATTGGCGGCAACTTACCCGGCGAAACGCAGGTGGCTTCCATTGCCATTTTCGACGCCGTAGAAGGCCTTAATTACAGCGAGGCCCATCGACTATCGCTGGTTATGCTCGCCATTGCCGTGCTGGTCATCGCGCCGCTCTATCTGCGCCGGAGCCGATCGTGAGCTGGCGTATTCAACTTACAGGCCCGCGCTGTCAACACAGTTTAGCGCTGCCCACCCAGGGCATCACGGTGATTTTTGGCCATTCGGGTAGCGGTAAAACCAGCCTACTTGAAGCCTTGGCGGGCCTGAGACCGCAACCGGGCACTATCAACTTCAACGACCACTGCTGGCAAGACGCGCGCACCTTTTTGTCGCCGGCGCGCCGTCAACTGGCGATGGTCTTTCAGCAACCGCGCCTGTTACCGCACCTAAACGCTGCCGACAATATTCGCTTGGGCCAGCACCGCATCGCCGAAGACCACTGGCGGCAGTGGACGACGTTGTTGGGGCTGGAACCGCTGCTCAATCAACGCGCCGATCATCTTTCCGGTGGCGAGCAACAACGCGTGGCCTTGGCGCGCGCACTGCTCAAGCCTGCCCAAGCACTGCTAATGGACGAACCCTTTAACGGATTAGATCGCAAGCGCCGACACCAATTGATGCCGGCACTTAAGCAACTGGGACAACAGATGCCCATAGCACTGGTCACACACCAATTGGACGAACTCCTGGCGCTGGCCGATTACCTGGTGCTGGTGGACCAGCAAGGCTCTGTCAGCGGACCGGTAAAAGATTTACTCAACCACCCACTCATAACCCAGCAGCGGGGTCACCTGGTGAGCATCTTGCGCGCACAACCAACGCTACAGGCAGACAGGGCGGGGTTACAACATTTTAATATCGGAGGCGGCCACAGCTTGCGTATTGCCACCGATTACGCGTCACCCGCCTCCTACATTGCCATCGACGCCCGCGACGTCAGTCTGGCGCTGAGCCACGCGCAAGACAGCAGCATCCTCAACATTCTGCCGGTCACCGTCACCGCCATAGACCCTTCACAACATGGCGTGCAGCAAGTGCATTTGCAATTGGGAGAGCAGTCGTTAGTGGCGCAACTGTCTAGCCAATCAGTGGCCCACTTACAGTTGCAGGTGGGTATGGCCGTGTTTGCGCAGGTGAAAGGTACCGTATTCGTTGGGCGCTAATCGCCCTCCAGCTACTCTAATCACCCGCCAGCACGGTAAATATCCGCACCGCGCGTATTTCATGTACACTGAATACTCAAGCCGGCCTTTAGATGAAAACCTTAATATTGTCCGGTCCAGCAAATGGGCGCACAATCTGGTTTACTGGCATGGCAACAAACTGCGATCCACTTAACAATCAATTACTCGCCGCCCTCCCCATTTCGGCGCAATTGCGTATTTTTCCCCACTTGGAACTCACCGCGTTACACTTGGGTAAGGTGCTACACGAACCAGCCGCCAAACTGCAACACGTTTACTTTCCCTCGTCGTCAGCAATTTCACAAATTTGTATCTTAGGCGATGGCAGCCAGGGAAAAATTTGTTCCGTGGGGAACGAGGGTGTTATTGGGCTTAATTACTTAATGGGAGGCGGTAGTACGCCGGTCAAAAGCATTGTCAGCGTCGCGGGCTATTGCTATCGACTGCCGGTAAAATTTATGCGCCGCGAATGCGCCGATTATCGCGATATGCAAACCCTGTTACTGCGCTATCTTTTGACATTAGTGACACATACCACCCACACTGTTCTGTGCAACAAAGACCACTCAGTTTCGCAAAAGCTATGTCGCTGGCTGCTCACTTCCGATGATCGCTTCTCGGGTGAAAAAATATTGACCAATTTAACTACCATAGCCAAAGAAATTGACTCCAGCCCCACGGATATAGACCTTGCATCTGCAGCGCTCGAAAATCAAAGGGCGATTAGCCTTGAAGACGGATTTGTACACATTCTTAACCGGAAAGTATTGGAACAGAAAAGCTGCGAGTGCTATCACATCGTTAAGCGGGAAACCGAGCTATTGAGCAATGGCGCTCAAGAAAATCGGCAACTCAAGCACTGAGGCCTTGGGCGCTTACCCACTAAACACGATTACAATCGGCATTAAACTTAGTTCAGCGGCTCTCCTCGCCTCATAGAATTATTAGCGCCATGATCAACAGGGCGATCAATACAGCGCCAGACAGCGACACCAGCAAAGCCGTGGCGATGGATGCGCGATCATCCTGCCAAACACCCACCTTCGGGTAGCGACCAAGACTCAACAAGCGATAAAAACACCAACCGACCGCCCAGGTGATATACCCGTGCACCACCTCAACCACAATAAAAAACACCACCCTGAACAGCCAAAGCAGTACGAGGAGCAATGGCTTCAACAACAGAGAAATTAGATCATCCATAATCAGTGCTTATGTCGTAGGAATTAGTTAATACAGCGCGCTCAACCCCGAACAGCTTCAATATCCAATCTGGAAATTCTGCGTGCCCTATAGAAAAAGTTGTATTCATATCGCCCCCGGCGCCTGGAAAACCATCTACCCGCCGAAAGAAAATTGCCAGCTCTGCATCTAAGCGAGCGGGGACTCTACTGTGCGAAATCACCCAGAAAGCACTGAATGCTTACTTGAATCGTCTGCAGTGCCACTCCCTTATTCACTCTTCATCCCTCCCTGCGGGCTTTAAATATTGCCCTAAAAAAACACACGTGATTTTCAATTTATACCGCCTATTTATAGGCTCGCAGCAGCATCAATACGGATCACGGCATTTATTCCCCGCACGGCAAAACGCTAATCGTAAAAACGCAGAGCATGGATTACGCGATAAATGTCAACTAGCCACCACTGCATCCGGAGTTGACGGGCCTATAGTCACCCCACTTACCCTTGTATACGCCGACGGCTGGCTTGAAACCCAGCAGCTCACCATGCTCATCCATCTGTACGCAGGTATAAGTAAACCCGTATTCACCAGCGCTTTCATAGGTGAAAAAGGCTATCGCATAGACAGCACCATCCTTTTGCACAAAGGGCATCACCGAGTCCGGCGTCAGTTTTTTCTTACCTATCTCGGGGTCTTTGTACCTAATCCAATCCAACGCGCGCATTTGAATTTTGTAGGTATTAAAGGAGAAGAGCTCGCCTGAATGGGCCAGCAAAGACACCCACAGTATCGATAAACATAGCAACTTCCGTTTCACTGATTTTTCTCCCTTGTTAACTTACTGCCCTTACGTTTAACCATGAATTTGCTGGCGCCTCAGTTGCACCCACAATGGATGCTGGCACAATCTCAGTCCATAACCTGCGCTACTTTTCCTGGTGAAATACCGTGCCATTAATAGCTGCTCTCTGACCACAGCTGATTTTTTTACATTGATTGGCATTATCGATCAGAACCACGGCGTCGTTTAACACAATGATAGATAGCGAGCAGTGTACGCTTGATTCGATCTGGCTGTAACGGTAGGTTTCGCCATCTCTGGATTTGCCGATGCCGGCCATTTGGCACTGATGATTATTGCCGCCCAGAGTGCGAAACCAGAAAGTCACCTGCTCCAGCGTGCGCTCCCCCAAGCGAATTTCCCCGCCACTGGGGTTTAAATATCTGACGATCTCGCCATCGAATTTGGGGATATTGATTTCGTCGGCACAGGCAACGCCAAGCCAAAAGCTCAGCACAATAACAAGCCGTTTAAACATCATCGCAATCTTCCTTGTCGCTTATGTCTAGATATACCAACAGGCATGTTTTTTTGCAGAAAAAGGAATGGACGGCATGGGTACCGAGCGATTCATCGCAACCTTGTCGGCGCCACCCGCGCTACGGGCGAATTTCCTTGGCAGCGACCACCCCTAGAGCCTCCTGACTTGCGGCCACAGGCGAGCAGCGGTACTTTTGGTGCACTATAAACCAAAAACCTCTATTGATCATACCTACCCTCGCCGCAGATAAAGTGAACACGCCCTGGCAGCCGCGCAGCTGTAGCGTTACACCTCAACGCTTAGACTTTGTGCAACACCGCCACAAACATGGTATCTGCATCCTCTGCCGGGCAACCCAGCAATTGCTGTTCGACCAAATTAAACGCGCTATGGTGCGCCAGAAACCACCCCACCTGTGCTTCATTTTCTGCCACGTCCCACGAGCAGGTGGCGTATACCAGGTGACCACCCGCGCGCACGGCAGGTGCCGCTTGCATTAAAATATTTTGCTGTATGACGATGAGCTCTTGCGAATCTGCCGCTGCAAAGCGCCAACGCGCATCGGGATTGCGGCGCCAGGTGCCGGCCGAAGTGCAGGGTGCGTCTACCAAGACCCAATCAAAACCCTGTTGGCGCGCCACTTCCTGCGGCAGCTTTAAGGGCGCCTTGGCATCCCAGGTAAAACTGCGAATATTGGAAATGTCGGCGCGCTTGGCGCGGCGCTTTAGCTCGGTTAATTTATGCTCGTGCAGATCAGTCGCATAGAGCGAGCCCTTGTTGTGCATACGCGCGGCAATGGCCAGGGATTTACCGCCGGCGCCGGCGCAGGCATCCCACACTTTTTGGCCGGGCTGCACGTCGACGGCCAGCGCAATCTGCTGACTGGCGAGATCTTGAATTTCCAGCTGGCCGCGCTTGTAGGGCAGCGTGGCCTGCACACCTCGGCCACCGGTTGCACACAGGCACTCGCCCTGCAGCTTGGCCTGAACTTCATCGGCCTGCAATTGGGCGCACAGTGTCTTGGCATCCTGGCCTGGCAACACACGCAACCACAGGGGCGGCGTTTGGGTTTGGCGGCTAATAAAATGCGCCACGTCGCGATCCGTCCAGCCACTGGCGACGGCGCGCTGGTCCAATAGGCCTCGCCAGCTGGGGCGCAGACCGTGCCACAACAGCTGTAAAGCGCTGCCGGCACTGACGGCACCTGACAGAGCGGCAAAACAGTGCCGACGCCCCTGCCATTCGAACTGATGGTAGGCGCGCCCGTTGGGCAATTTACCCTCCACGCGCAAACTGAGCCAGCCCCAGAAGACGGCCGGGTCCATGCGCGTTAATTGTGCCGGCTGCCACTGAGCATCCCACGCTACCCAATCAATGGTATCGTCTGCGTCCTGCTCAAAGACGTATTCGCAGGCGGCCGCCAATTGCTGAAAACGCAGGGCTTCAATCATCGCCAGCGCCAGACTCGCGCGCTCGGTTTTGGCATCCTCAAAACGCAAATGCAATTTCGGCAGCTGATACTTCAACCATTTATCGAGCGCTTGACCAGCGGGCGCCTTTAGCCACTCCTGCCATACCTCGATTAAGCGCGGGTCAGAAAAGTTTGGGGCGGAGGCTTTTTGAGTTTGTTTCATTTTTGGGGCCAGCTTAGGGAGCAGTCGCTCAGTGTAGGCTATGGGTGAGGCGGACATAAAAAAACCGGCCGCAGCCGGTTTTTTTATACAGCCTAGAATTACTTCTTGGCGCGCTTGCGCTCGTTTTCGGTGAGCAATTTTTTGCGCAGACGAATGCTCTGTGGCGTCACTTCCACCAGCTCGTCGTCTTCGATAAATTCCAACGCCTGCTCTAGGGTGTGCTTGATTGGCGGCGACAGCGTCAACGCATCGTCGGTGCCCGAAGCGCGCACGTTGGTGAGCTGTTTGGCCTTGGTGGGGTTAACCACCAGGTCGTTGCCGCGGCTGTGCAGACCGATGATCTGGCCTTCGTAGACTTCTACCGCAGAACCGAGGAACAGGCGACCGCGATCTTGCAGCGGGTGCAGGCCGTAGGCCAGGGTCTTGCCCTTCACCATGGAGATCAACACGCCGTTGATGCGCTTGGCCACTTCGCCGTCTTTGACCGGGCCGTAGTGGTCAAAAATGCTGGTCATAATGCCGGAACCCGAGGTCAGCGTCAGGAACAAACCGCGGAAGCCGATCAAACCGCGCGAGGGCACGATGAATTCCAGCTTAACGCGGCCCTTGCCGTCTGGCTCCATGTTAGTCATCTCGGCCTTGCGCAAACCCAGCTCTTCCATAATGGAACCCTGGTGCTGCTCTTCGACGTCGATCACCACCTGCTCGAAGGGCTCGTGAATTACGCCGTCAATTTCTTTGCGGATAACTTCGGGGCGCGACACGCCCAGCTCGAAGCCTTCGCGGCGCATGTTTTCGATCAGTACCGACAAGTGCAGTTCACCGCGGCCCGACACAATAAATTTATCCGGCGTATCGCCCTGTTGCACGCGCAGCGCCACGTTGTGAATCAGCTCTTGATCCAGGCGGTCTTTGATATTGCGCGAGGTCACAAACTTGCCTTCTTTACCGGCGAAGGGCGAGTCGTTGACCTGGAAGGTCATGCTCACAGTGGGTTCGTCCACCATCAGCGCAGGCAGCGCCTCGACGTTTTGCGGGTCGCACAGGGTGTCGGAAATATTCAGACCTTCAATACCGGTCACGCACACGATGTCGCCGGCAAAGGCTTCGGTTTCTTCAACCCGCTCAAGGCCCAGGTAACCCATAACCTGCAGCACTTTGCCCTTGCGGGTCTTGCCTTCGTGATCCACAACCACCACCTGCTGGTTGGGCTTGACGCTACCGCGCTTGATGCGGCCCACACCGATAACACCCACGTAGGAGTTGTAATCCAGTGCCGAAATTTGCATTTGGAAGGGGCCGTCGCGGTCCACTTCTGGCGGCTGCACTTTATCGACGATCAGCTGGAACAGGGGCGTCATGTCTTCGGCCATGTTGTCCAGCTCCATGCCGGCAATGCCGTTCAGCGCAGAGGCGTATATGACGGGGAAATCTAACTGCTCATCGGTGGCACCCAGGCGGTCGAACAGATCAAACACCTGATCCATTACCCAATCGGGGCGCGCGCCTGGGCGGTCGACCTTGTTGATCACCACGATGGGGTTCAAGCCCTTTTCAAAGGCCTTTGACGTTACAAAGCGGGTTTGCGGCATAGGGCCATCGACGGCGTCTACCAGCAGGCACACGCAGTCCACCATCGACAGCACGCGCTCTACCTCACCGCCAAAGTCGGCGTGGCCGGGGGTGTCTACGATGTTGATGTGATAGCCGTTCCACTCGATGGCGGTGTTCTTGGCCAGAATGGTAATGCCGCGCTCGCGCTCCTGATCGTTGGAGTCCATGATGCGCTCGGTGCCCACATTCTTGCGATCGAGGGTGCCGGACTGGCTTAGCAGCTTGTCCACAAGGGTTGTTTTGCCATGGTCAACGTGGGCGATGATGGCAATATTGCGTAATTTCTCGATCACAACAGGAATCTCTTAAAAGGGGGGTATAAATAAAGGTACGATAAAATAAAGCTACTGCAGAAAAGCTACAGAATAAAGGGCGCGCATTATACCGGTGTCGGTGCTCAATAAACAGTCAAAAGGGTACAAAAGTCGGATTCATTTACCCAGCGCCCAAGCTCTACTAGCCTTAAGGCTGAGGCGCCAACCACCGACGGACCCACCATGCCCCTTCGTACGCTGCTGCACCGGCTTCTGCCGGCCCTGTGTTGCCTGCTTAGCATTATACCGGCTAGAGCCGCCGATCCGCTCGCTTACACTTTTGTAAAATTCCCACCATTTCAATACCTTAACGAAGAAACGGCCAGGGCCGAGGGCGTCACCATCGACCTGCTGCGCGCCGCCGCCCTGCGCACCCAACAACCGCTTAGCTTCCAGCAGCTGCCCCAACAGCGGCTGGTGCAACTCACCCGCTCCGGTCGCCTGCCGCTGGCCCTGGTGAGCAGCTTGTATATCGCGCCGGTACGCCAGCTCTACCACTGCTCCACGGAGCCGCTCGGACTATTGCGGCCCACGGTGTATGTGAACCGAGCGCAATTTCCGGACATTACCGCCCTCAACCAGCTGCAGGGCCAGGTAATCTACGCGCCACAGGCCACCAGCCACACGCTGTTTAAACTGCTGCCGGAAGGGGTGCTGACCGATGACAGCAACCCCGACCGCGCCATCGTGCGCATGTTTGCCAAGGGGCGTCTGGGACTGGTGGTGGATTTTCAAGAGCACATGGAGCCGCCGCTGGTGGCCCTGTCGCCCTCCTTTGCCTATCGACGCCTGGCACTGCCGGCCCTGGATATTGTGCTGTGCATCAAACCAGAAATAGACGATTACGCGCGGCACCACGCCCGGTTAGAGCAAGCGATACTCGAAGTGGCGGCCAGCGCCGAGGGTGCCGACATTTTTGCGCGCCACGGTATGTTTTTGCGCCTGAGGGCGCCCGACCCAGAGGCCCCCTGAGGCGCGCGCCAGCGCTCTAGCGGTTGAGCTCACAGCCCGCCGCTTTCACCTCTGGCCGGTAGACACCCACATTGGCGTGGCCGGCATCTTTCAGGTGTTCGGCGTGTAACTGACTCATTACCCCCTTATCGCAGTAGAGCAGGTACTGGCGATCGGCGGGCAGGCTGGCAAATTGCGTATTCAACGCAAAGAATGGAATTTTCAGCAGTTCAACGTTAGCCAGCCGCAGCGGTCGCAACTCTTCTTCGTTGGGGTGGCGAATATCGATAACCACACTGGTTGCCGGGTCGCTCACCTGCTCGACACTGACCACCGTCTGCTCCAGGTCGGCCACCACATCCTGTATGAACTGGGTCTTGCGCGCGGCGATGGCGGCCTCCAGAGTGTCGAAATCAAACTTGCTCTCGGCGTGCAGCACCCTGTCCATTTTGGCGCGCGTAGTGGGCTTGACGGAAATCACACCGCAGTACTCGGGCATGGTGGCGGCAAAATCCTCTGTGCCGATGGCGCGCGAAATATCGATGATATCGCCCTTGTCCATCACCACCAGCGGCCGCAATACCAACGTGTCGGTCACCGCGTCGATGGCCGCCAAATTGGGCAGCGTTTGGCTGGACACCTGCGCCACCGCCTCGCCCGTCACCAGCGCCTGCAGATCCAGCTCGGCCGCCACCTGGCTGGCGGCGCGCAACATCATGCGCTTGAGCACCACACCCATGTAGCTGTTGTCCACATGCTGCAAAATCTCGCTCACCACGCCCTCAAAGGGCACGGTCACAAACTTCACCGGATGCGAGGAGCCAAACTTGTTCCAGAGATAGAAAGCCACCTCCTTAACGCCCAGCTCGTGGGCCTTACCGCCCAGATTGAAGAAACAATAGTGGGTGCGCACCCCCCGCTTAATCATCAAATAGCTGGCCACAGTGGAGTCAAAACCGCCGGAAATCAGCGATAGCACCCCCTCTTGCGACCCCAGCGGAAAGCCACCCAAGCCCGGGGTCTGCTCTTCCACTACGTAGAGGGTGTCGGCGCGAATTTCTAGCTTTACTGTGACGTCCGGCTGTTTAAGGCTGACACCCTTGGCTTGAGTGTGCTGATTCAGGCCGCCGCCCACATAGCGCTCGACCTCGATGGATGAGAAGGCGTGCTGGCCGGTGCGTTTCACCCTTACGCAAAAAGTTTTGCCCGCCAGCTGATCGCCCCAGACCGCCAGGGTTTTCTCAAAAATGTCGTGCATGTCGCCCAGCGGATAGGGCTGCACCCGTACGAAATTGGCAATGCCCGGTGTGCGCGACAACACGTCGGCCACCCGCGCCCAAAGGGCTTCATCGCCCTGCTCGCACATCACTTCGATCTTTTCCCAATCGCGCACCACCTGAATGCCCGGGTCCAGCTGCACCAATTGAGCGCGCAAATTATCGCGCAGCTGTTTGATAAAGCGCTTGCGCACCGGCGGGCTCTTGATTGTGATCTCGGGAAACAGTTTAACGATGAAGTGCATGGCAGAACTCTCCTCTGGCGCTGGGCGCTTTAGGCCACCCAAATATGGTGGTGGCGCGTCATAGGGCTGAAATAAACGGCCGCGCATTATACATGCTCAACAAATAAGCGCCTTAATGCTGATATGACCTATAATGGTGCGCGCAGGGCGCAGCAGCACCAGCTTGGTGCACCATTTTTGCCCGCGCCGTGCACTCAGCTGGCGCACAGCCCGAAATTGCGGCTTTCGCGGGATATTTCGATTTGGCATATATTTTGCCCTTACTCGATTACCCTTCATCGGCGCCACGTTCGGCCCCAGTCCGATGGACTGGAACGTTCGAAGGGCGCGATGAACACACAATTTGTTAACCGGTCTGACTACTCGGAGGCATCCATGTCAAAAACTTTAGACCTGATCAAAGAACACGAAGCCAAATGGGTCGATCTGCGTTTTACCGACACCAAAGGTAAAGAGCAGCACGTATCTTACCCAGCCAGCACTATCAGCGAGTCTTTCTTTGAAGAAGGTCGCATGTTTGATGGCTCCTCCATCTCCGGCTGGAAAGGCATCAACGAATCCGACATGATCCTGATGCCCGACGACGACGCGTCTGTGATGGACCCCTTCACCGAAGAGCCCACCGTGATCGTGCGCTGTAACATCGTTGAACCTTCAACCATGCAAGGCTACGACCGCGACCCGCGCTCGATCGCCAAGCGCGCTGAAGACTACCTGACCTCAACCGGTCTGGGCGACAAGGCCCTGTTCGGTCCTGAGCCAGAATTCTTCATCTTCGACAGCGTGCAGTTCAACTCTGGCATGGGCAGCTCCTTCTACAAGATTAACTCTGAAGAAGCAGCCTGGTCTTCAGGCGATGATTTCGACGGCGCCAACACCGGCCACCGTCCACGCGTAAAGGGCGGCTACTTCCCCGTGCCACCACTGGACAGCTTGCACGACATCCGCGGTGCCATGTGTAACGCCATGGAAGCCATGGGCCTCGAAATTGAAATTCACCACCACGAAGTGGCCACCGCTGGCCAGTGTGAAATTGGCGTTGGCGCCAACACCCTGGTGAAGAAAGCCGACGAAGTGCAGATCCTGAAGTACTGTGTACACAACGTGGCCCACGCCTACGGCAAAACCGCCACCTTCATGCCCAAGCCCCTGATTGGCGACAACGGCTCTGGCATGCACGTGCACCAGTCTTTCTCGAAAGACGGCGTGAACCAGTTTGCCGGCGACAGCTACGCTGGCCTGTCTGAAACGGCCCTGTACTACGTGGGCGGTATCATCAAGCACGCACGCGCACTGAACGCCTTCTGTAACGCCTCTACCAACTCTTACAAGCGTCTGGTACCTGGCTTTGAAGCACCGGTCATGCTGGCTTACTCTGCCCGCAACCGCTCTGCGTCAATCCGCATTCCTTTCGTACAGAGCGCCAAGGCCAAGCGTATTGAAACCCGCTTCCCAGACCCAACTGCCAACCCCTACCTGTGCTTCTCAGCTCTGCTGATGGCCGGTATCGACGGCATTCAGAACAAGATTCACCCAGGTGAAGCAGCGTCTAAAGACCTGTACGACCTGCCGCCAGAAGAAGAAGCGGAAATCCCAACTGTGTGTTCAAGCCTGGAGCAAGCCCTGGACGCTCTGGATGCAGACCGCGAGTTCCTGACCCGTGGCGGCGTCTTCTCCGACGACTTCATCGACTCGTACATCGAGCTGAAGAAGGCCGACATCCAGAAGATCAACATGACCCCACACCCCGTAGAATTCGAACTCTACTACTCGGTGTAAGCGACCATTCTCCTCGCAAGAGGAGAACGGCAGCACAAAAAGGCCCGCAGGGAAACTTGCGGGCCTTTTGTTTGTCTGATTGATAGGCCGCCTTGGTTTATACTCCCGCTATTGCTGTGCCCAGCTGCCCGAATCAGCCGCGCCTAACGAGGAACGCTTTATGAAATTACTGCTCAGCCTGACCCTTAGCCTGGCCCTGTGCACGTTGGCCCAAGCGCAGATTTACAAAACCACCGATGAAAACGGCAAGGTGATCTTTACCGACACGCCCACCGACAAAGCCGAGGCGGTGGAATTGCGGGAAACCAACGTGGCGCCGGGCTCCGAGCGTATTAAATTACCGGCCAAGGGCGCCCCAAAGGACAGCCCCGAATTGCCCCCCTACCAGCTGTACATCAATAGTCCGGCACCGGAAACTCACCTGAACCCCGGCGATCGCAATCTCACGGTCAGCTTTGAGGTTAACCGCAAGCTGGAGCCCGGCCTGCGCTACCAACTGCTTTCCAACGGCGAGCCCATCGGCAGCAGCAGCACCGGCAACAGCATTACCGTGCCCGAGATTTACCGGGGCGAGCACCAAATCAGCGTCATTGTGTACGACCAGGATCAGCGAGTGCTGGCCGAATCATCCCCTGTCACCGTTTACGTGCACCGCGCTCAAGTCCCCCGCCCCACCCCGCGCAATTAAGCCCAAGAGCACCAAAAGCAATCGCCTCAATCTTTTGACGCACCAATATGGTGCGTCAGCGCGTTATGGGCTAGGCTAAACGCCTCACTTTGGGGAGCAACTTCCCCACCACAGCCCGAAAATCGCGCAATTTCAACTTGGTTTAGTTTTTGCAGGGTTGTGTTCACCTGCCTTCGGGCTCGCAATGGTGTTGCCGTGACTAAATCCGATCTCACTTTCAGAACCCTGCTCGACAGCCTAAATACCGCGGTGGTGGTAGCCGATGCCAAGCTGCGGGTGCAGCACATCAACCCCGCCGCAGAAATGCTGTTGGCCATTAGCGGCGAGCGGGTGGTGGGCGAGCAACTGATCAACTTTGTGCACGAATCAGAGGCGGCCCGGCTAGACCTGCAAGAGGCGTTAAATGAACAACACCAGTTCACACGCCGGCGCGCGGAGTGGACACTGGGCAGCGGCACCCACCTTACCGTGGACTACACCGTCACACCGCTAAGCCAGCCCGCCGGCTTGCTAATAGAAATTCAGCCCCTGGATAGATTGCTGCGCATCTCGCGGGAAGAGGCCCTGTTGTCGGCCCAAGACACCAGCCGCAATCTGGTGCGCGGTATGGCCCATGAAATTAAAAATCCCCTGGGCGGTATTCGCGGTGCAGCGCAATTGCTGGCGCGCGAGCTGGACGACGGCAGCTTGAAAGAGTACACCCAGGTGATCATCGAAGAGGCAGACCGGCTGCGCAACCTGGTGGATCGGATGCTGGGCCCGCGCCAGCCGCCCAATTTACAGCCCATTAATATTCACCAGGTTCTAGAGCGTGTGTGCGTGTTAGTCGACGCCGAAAGCGGCGGCCAGGTGACGATCACCCGCGATTACGACCCCAGTATTCCCGATTTGTTAGGCGACGCCGAACAGCTGGTACAGGCCACGCTGAACGTGGTGCGCAACGCCATGCAGGCCCTGCAGGAAAACCAAATCGAACAGGGACACATAGCCCTGCGCACGCGTATCCAGCGGCAATTCACCATCGGCCGCTACCACTTCGGGTTGGTGTGCCGCATCGACATTATCGATAACGGCCCCGGCATTCCCAAAGAGCTGATAGAAGATATTTTTTACCCCATGATTTCGGGGCGCGCCGAAGGCACCGGCCTGGGCCTGGCCATCTCGCAACAGCTCATCAACCAGCACCACGGATTGATCGAATGTGAAAGCTGGCCGGGACAAACCCAATTTACGATTTACATACCCATGGAACAGCCCAATGCAAAAAACTAATCGCGTTTGGATCATCGACGATGACCGCTCTATTCGCTGGGTGCTGGAAAAATCGCTGCAACAGGCGGGCCTAGAAACCCGCAGCTTTGAGTCTGGCGAAAGTGTCATGGCCAACTTGGCGCGCGACCTGCCCGACGCCATTGTCAGCGACATTCGTATGCCCGGCATCGACGGCCTGGCACTACTGGAACAAATTCACGAGAGTCACCCGGCGGTTCCCGTGATCATCATGACCGCGCACTCGGACTTGGACAGCGCCGTGCAAGCCTACCAGGGCGGCGCCTTTGAATACCTGCCCAAGCCCTTCGACGTGGACGAGGCAGTGGCGGTGACCAAACGTGCACTGGCACACGCGCAAGAGCAAAAAGCGCAGGCCCCGGCGCCGGAAGATGACGAGGTGGGCACAGAAATCATTGGCGAAGCCCCTGCCATGCAGGAAGTTTTTCGGGCCATTGGCCGGCTGTCGCAATCCAACATCACTGTGTTGATTAACGGCGAGTCCGGCACCGGCAAAGAACTGGTGGCACGCGCACTGCACCGGCACAGTCCGCGCAAGCAGGCGCCTTTTATCGCACTGAATATGGCGGCCATTCCCAAGGATCTGATTGAATCCGAACTGTTCGGCCACGAAAAAGGCGCTTTCACCGGTGCCGGCGGCCAGCGCCAGGGGCGCTTTGAACAGGCCAACGGCGGCACCCTGTTTTTAGATGAAATCGGCGATATGCCCGCCGATACGCAAACCCGCCTGCTGCGCGTGCTGGCCGACGGCGAATTCTACCGGGTAGGCGGCCACACGCCGGTTAAAGTGAATGTGCGCATTATTGCCGCCACGCATCAAAACCTGGAAAAGTTGGTGGCCGACCACCGCTTCCGCGAAGATCTCTTTCACCGCCTGAATGTGATCCGCATTCATATTCCGAAGCTGGCTGAACGGCGCGAAGACATTCCCAAGCTGGCGCAATTCTTTTTGCAAAAAGCGGCGCGGGAGCTGGGCGTCGAGCCGAAAACCCTGCAGGGCGATGCCGAGAATATTTTGTGCAACCTGAACTGGCCTGGCAATGTGCGCCAGCTGGAAAACACCTGCCGCTGGATCACCGTCATGGCCAGTGGGCGCGAAGTGCAATCCAGCGACCTACCACCAGAACTACTGGAGACACAGGACAAGGGCATAACCAATGGCGAGTGGGACAAGGCGCTGCGCGCCTGGGCCGACCAGGCGCTGGCACGGGGCCAGCAGGATATCCTCAGCCAGGCGGTGCCCGCCTTTGAGCGCGCGCTTATCGAAACGGCGCTCAAGCATACCGCCGGGCGCAAGCGCGACGCCGCCAATCTCTTGGGCTGGGGCCGCAATACCCTCACGCGCAAACTCAAGGAGCTGGGTATGAACGACGAAGCTGGCGATGATGGCAGCGACGACGAATAGCCCTCGCCTCTCCTGGGGGCACAAGAGACCGCCCCGCCGCCCGATCGCGACGCTGGTAAGTTTTTATTATGTGACGCTGCGTTTTAATTCAAATTAAAACCTAGCCCACGCGCGCGGCCCCTCTAATCTCAATAGAGTGACCGCGCGCCTTAGGCACGCCGGTCAGCCCCTTTGCATCAGGAGCGCACTATGGCCGTGTGCAGACTCGCATTCATCGGGGTGATACTGCTGAGCTTAACTAGCTTTTGCGCCAGCACTCAGGCGAGAGCGCTTAGGTTTATCACCTCGTCGTCCATTCCTCCCTATTTCATCGTCGAGGATAGCCGAGGCATTGTCAGCGATTTGATGCAAGAGGCGCTGGCGCTTCACGGCTACGACATTCACTTCAGCTACTCCACCAATCGACGGCTGATGGCCGAGTTATTATCGCGCCGGGTTGATGGTGCCTTTAATTTTCCACCCGGCGAGATAGCAGGGTTCTACTATTCAGACCCGATAGTGCACTACCAGAATGTGGCCGTCACACTGAGTCACCGACAGCTCACTATCGACAGCGTCGACGACCTGCACGACAAATCAGTCATCGCCTTTCAAAACTCAGCGCTGTTTTTAGGGCCGGCATTTGGCGCCATGGCGAGCGCCAATCCGCGCTTCGAAGAAGTTAGCAAGCAGCGTTCACAATTATTTATGCTGTTTATGGAACGCACAGACGTCATTGTTTTGGATTTAAAAATTTTCCTGTATTACTTGATGGAAATCCAACAAATCGCGGGGATGCAGCAACCCTTTACCATTCACCCGCTGTTTCCCATTGCACCGCGCTACGCGCTGTTTGCCGATAAAAAAATCCGGGACGACTTTAATGCGGGGCTAAAGTCGCTGAAAACCACGGGTGCCTACGACGATATCGTGCGCCGCTACCTGCCCCAACACTAATCCGCCCGTCGACAACCTAGCTAGCTGTCAAATGCCGCTCGAAATTGACGGCAAGCTTGGGCTGCTGAACTTGCGTTTGATTCCACAACCGGTTGGCCAACGCCTGCACCGATTCGCGCCGGCCATCCTTTAGCCACTTGGCAATTGCCTGCGCCACATCGGGGTAGTGCAAAGGCAAAGCCGCCGGCGCTGCCAGAAAATCGCGCAGGGGCGCGGGATTTAGGTGGTGCATAATTTGTGCGCGCTCTAGCAGCGCCAGTGCACGGGCATTAGAGCCCTGCTCAAATTGCCCTTGCAAAGGCTGCACCAGCAATTTCTTACCGAGACTCAAGGCCTCTGAGGGCAGTTCAAAGCCCGCGCCGCAAATCACCCCCTCGGCCACCGCCAAATCCTCTTTGAATCCCGAGCGGGAATAGGGTTTAACTTGGATATGCCCCTCGCTGAAGGGCGCGTCCACACCGCTGTAAAATACAAATTTCACCTCGGTAAACGGACGCAATAAATCGAGCACCCGCTCGGTGGAATCAAAGGGTAAATACACTAAATAGCAACCGGGCAGCGGCGCCCGATAGGCTTGATCCGGCTCAATCATTGGCGGCAGTACCGGGCCGCCAAAGCTGTCCCAGTGCAATCCGATGGCGGTGCTCACCGGCGCGAACCAACGCAGAATAAGTCGCGACGCCAGATGAAACGGCATCTTTGGCACCTTGGCGCGAAACGCGTACTGATGGCCAATGCCAATACACTCGCGCCCGCGCAGTTTTGCCGCCCAGGCCGTCACCGGCTCAAAATCCGTGAGAATTAAATCGTAGTCCTGGACATTTAAGTCTCGCACGTCGCGCCAGAACTTAGCCATATCGGCGTTAATCAGGGTGTATATTGGCCGCACGCGACCATCGGCAAGCGCAAAGGTAAATCCCTTGCGCGTGCGGTAGTGACCAAATATTTCCATGCCAAACAATTCTTCGCGCGGGCGGCCGCTCAATAGCACATCGACCTCGAAACCCATCTGTCGCAGCCAGGGTACCAGGGCGCGCGCGCGCGTGATGTGACCGTTGCCGGTTGCCTGTACGCCATACAATATTCGCTTCACTTTTGCTCCCCGGTTTACGACAGTGAATAGAAGCCTGCGCCGAGGAGACAGGCATTTACCAGCAGTACGCAACCGGCCCCCAGCAAGGCACCGGCGAGAATATCGCCGGGAAAGTGCACGCCCAATACCACCCGCGCGGCGCCCACCAGCGTCACCGCCGCGGCCAGCAGCACAAAGGCATCCAAATAGAAAATTCCCAACAAGCCGGCAAATACAGCTGCAGCGGCCGTGTGGCCCGAGGGAAAACTGAATTCATCTGCCGGCACCAAACTGTGCCAGCAATTGAGTTGACGAAACGGGCGAGCGCGTTTAAAAAGACGCTTGAGCCCTATGTAGAGCGGCAACTCCAAGGCGTAACTACACAGCCCAGCCAATAAAAATACGCGCCCGCGCTGGGGCTCAAATAGCGCCAACAAAACGCCCACCACTAAATACAAAGGGCCATCGGCGAGCCGGGATATACAGCGTGCGAGTGTTTGCACCCGCCCTTGGTTCGTTGCGGTAGCAAGAAACAGAAAGGCTTTAGTATCCGCCTGATTGAGCCGTGTGATCGCATTTTTCATCATGCGTTCAGTGTCTGATTACGGCGTGAACCCTGTATGACACGGGGGTGAAGATTTAGTGACAGCTACGCCCGCTCGCTAGGGGTTGGGCGTCTCTGGAGCCAATTCTGCGGCGGCCTGTTCGGGTGTGGGTGGTTTTGAATCCCAACTGTACGTTAAGTCGATGGCCTGAGTTTCACCGGAGGATGTTTCCAGAGTGAGCTGGTCGGACAATTTGTACTGCACCACAAAATTGCCCGCCGCGCCGATCAGACCGTAGACGTACTTCACATACAATTTATCGCTGAGGCGTTTACCGGCGGCAATGGAACTGCCACCCGTGGTTGTCTCTTCAATGGAAATGTCCGACAGGCCCAGCTGGCCGCCAATGCGCTGCAGCAGCGGCAGCGCCTGCTTCAGCCCGAGGCTCAGCGCCGCCGACTGCATATCCACCAAGTCGCCTTGGCCCGATTGCGAAATGGGCTTGCCGCTGACGATGTACGCCAGTATGTCTGCCTCGCTCATAGGCGGACTCGAATACAGCTCTGTTTTTGGATGCTTGGCCGTACCCGTTAACCAGATACCCGCCTCTACATCGTCAATTTTACGCGCGGCGCGCACGTCGAGCGCCGGATTGTCCACGGGGCCGGAAAAAATTATGCGGCCGTCTTCAATATCGAGCTTTTGCCCGTAGCTGCGAAAGCGCCCCTCAGGCAGCCCCACCACGCCGTGCATCGAGTTGGCGCGCAGCGCGTCGCGGCTGTAGCGCAAATTCCCATTCACCGAGGTGGTCAATCCAAAGCCTTCGAAATTGACATTGCTGCCCAAACGCAGCGTGACGTCGCTGGTTAGGTTCAGCAGACTGCGCTGGGGCTGGGATTGTTCGACACCGTACACGCGCGCATCCTCCGACACGCCCACTGCCGATTCCGGCAGCTGCTTTAATGTGAGGCTGGAGTTTTCCACCAACACCTCGCCCGACAAACGCCAATCGCGGCCGCGACCGCGCAAGGTGAGATCGGGACTGGCGCGCAACGTTACGTCGGGTAGATTAACCAGTGTCAAATGTTGACCGGCAATGCGCAATTTGGCGTCAAACAAACGCTCCGACAAGGGCACCGACATATCGCGTGCCGGCGTCACCAGGCCTTCAACCGTGGCACTGCCCTCGCCCAGCTTGCCGCCGCCCGACACCTGCAAATTGCCGCGCTCGGCTTCGAGCACCAGGCGCCAATCATTTACCTCAGTGCCTGCTGCCGGCACCAGCATGGACAACTCCGATACCACAATGCGGCCGTCGTAGACCGGATCTGCGCGCCCCTTAGGGAGACTGAGCGCGAGGTCCATGGTGAGCTTGCCATCCAGGGCCTGCACGCTGGGCACAAAAGGCTGCAGATAGCGCAGCTGGCTAACACTACCGCGCAGACTGCCTTCGGCCTCGCGATTGGCATCCAGCCACTGGCGCGCACTGGCGGTGAAGGTCACGCGCTCTCGGTCGGCCAGCTCGGCGGTACCCAGGGCGTCCAATTGTTTTTCATCGCCGGCAATGCGCAATCGGAAACTCTCGATAGGTAAATCCAGTGCGGTTTCACCACTTTCCTCGTAGCGCAACCCCGCACCTTTCAGCGCCATGGCCACATCCAGCGTCAACCCGGTCAGCGCGCCCTGGGGAAATTTAGCCGCCACCTGCCAGTCGGCACTGGCTTCGCCGCGCAACTGCCAACCCACTGGCAAACTGTCGTAGTAATCGGTATAGAGACTGCGCTCGCGATCAAGGAAAAACCCCGCCACCCGCCCGCTGACCTGTAGCGCCTGCCAATCGCGCACGTGCAAACTATCCCAACACAGGCGCACGCGCTGTTGCTGCAGGCACAGGGGCTCCCACACAAGCTGCGAGGCGTCCACTTCGCCGGCACTGGCCTGTTCGAGCGTCCAGGCCTGGGCGTGAAACCCATCGACCAATGACAAGGCCGTGATGCGGGGGCGCCAACGCGCGCCCTCAAACAAGTCGCTAAAATTCTGTGCCGCCGGCAAGCTCAAGGCGCCCTCAAGGGTCAGCTGATTGAGGGCCAGCCCCGCCTCGGCCGCCACGCCCTGCACTCGCAGCGTGTGGGCACCGGCCGTGCCCGCAATGGACGCACTAACATCACCCAGTGCTTGCCCCGCCTGCGTCACTGACTTGGCGGCCACAGAAAAGGTTTCCACCTTTAACCCCGACAGGCGCTGCTGCAGGGTCGCCGAGGCGGCCGCGCCCGCCTGGATATCGGCATTCAACAGCAGCTCACCCACCTGCCAGTCGGCCAGCGCCAGCGCGCGACCGTCCACACTCAGCTGGGCGGTGGGCGCCGACACTGTGCCCGACAGCGCCAGGCGCACATCCGCCGCGCCGGCCAGCTCGGGCACCATATTGCCGAGATTGCGGGTGTTAAGCGCGGCCTTTACCCGCACCTGCTCGTCAAACCCATAGTAGGCATCGCCAATCAATTGACCCGACTCGCCCACCAACGACAAGCCGCGCACGCCCACGCCCGACGGCTGCACGTAAAACGCTGCGTTGCCCGTGAGCGGGCGGGCGCCAAAATTCAAATCCATGTGCGCCAGCGACCAGTTCAGATCCACGCCGTCGGCCAGCGTGTGCAAGGTCAATTGCGAGCGCAAACTGACGGAGGACTCGGCCAGTGCAGGCGGCAGCCAATGGGCCAGCGACAGTTTGTCCGCCCGAACCTGCAGCGCCATTTGGAACTGCTCGGCCCAATTCAGGGTGCCACTGGCGTGCACCTGCCCCTCGGCAAAGGTGCCTACCACCGAGTGCAATTGCGCCTGCGACTGCGCAAAATCCACGTCGCCAGCGAGCGTCAAACGCGTATCGATCGGCGCTTGCTCAAAAGGCCAGCGCAAATCCGCCTCGCCGATCACCGCCAGCTGCATCCCCTGCAATTGCAGGTCAAGTGTACCGCTGGGGGAGGCAAAATCTTCTGTGAGCGGGTGCTCGAAGTTTTCCCACTGCAGATTGGCTCGGCACCCCAGAACCGTTTCCACCTGGCAACTGCCTTTGGCCTTCACGCCGTGGGAGCCGAGGTTGGCTTCAAATTCCAGGATTTCGCGCAATCGCGCGCGCGCCGAGAGCTGATAGTCCACGCCCTCGTAATTGAGCTGCAAGTTGGACACTATCACTTTGTCGCCGCCGGCCACCAAGCGCGCGCGAAAATCGGGAATGTGCCATTCGCCATCGGGCTGCTGAATGCGGATATTCTGACCCTGCAAGCGCTTTATGCCGATTTGTACCGGCAGCGCGAGCACCGGTAGCGAGGGCGGGCTCGCGTCAGCCTCGGCAGCGGGTAACTGCACGGTTACATCATTCACCAACAATTGGCCCACATCCACCCGGCCCGCCAACAGCGCCAGCGGTTGCCAACGGAACTGCAGCTCGCCCGCGGCTATGTGCTCGAAGCCGTAGAGGTCCGGCTGATCGGTGGACACGCTAATTTGACGCAGGCGCAAGCCGCCCCAAACGCTGCCAGTGAGCTCGTAGAATTGCACTGTCACGGGCAGCAGTGGGAGGGCCCGCTGCATCGCGAATCGGGCGCCGGCCTCGGTAAACACCAAGGCGCCCAACAGCACGAACAGCAGCGCCAGCAACAGGCACAGGCCGCCGGAGAGGTAAAAAGCTGTGCGTTTTACCCACGCCATTTATAAATCGGCTCCCACAGATAGATGCAGGCGGTAGGTGTCTTTGGGGTCGTCTGGATCCAGCGGGTGCGCAATGTCCAGGCGCAGCGGGCCCACGGGTGAATACCAACGAATACCCAGGCCGACCGCGCGCTTTAGCTCCAGCACGGTATCAAAGGCGTTACCTGCGTCCACAAAAAGCGAAGCCGACCAACTGGGTAAAAACAGGTAGTCGTACTCTGCGCTACCCACCACCAGATGGCTGCCGCCAATGACCTCGCCCTCGTCGTTCTTGGTACCCAAAGAGTTGTACTGGTAGCCGCGCACGCTGTTGTCGCCACCGGTAAAAAAGCGCACCGAGGGCGGCAGGTCGGTAAAGTCGTCCTTTAAAGTACCGGCCAATTCGCCGCGCACCAATAACCGGCCCCGCTCCGAGAGCGGTATTATGAGCTTTGACTTGAACCGCAGCTGCATAAAGTCGGCATCGGAAAGCCAGTACTTGCTGCTGCCGGTGAGATCGCCCTCCAGACGAATACCCATGGTCTGGCGTACTTCATTGGGTGCACTGACCCAACTCAAACCCACGCCGGGCACGATCAGCAACTTGCGATCGGGTGCCTCGCTACCGATCACGTAGCTTTCGTTGCGCACGTTGATGCTGGTGTTGAGCACCCAGTCGTGGGGCAGCGCCTCCACCGCGCGAATGCGACTGGTGAGCGCCCGGCTCTCGTAGCTGACCGTATTCTCGTGAATAAGGCCTAGGTTGATGTCGTACCACTCGCGGGCTGCATCTTGGCGGGGAATCGTGTAGGTGCCCCCAAACTCTCTCAACGCCTGTGACCAAAGCGCATCGACTCGCCATTTATGTCCGCGACTATTGGCAAAGCGGTTGCGGTAATCGGCGCGCAGGCGGGCCCCCTGATCACTGGAAAAACCCACGCCCGCGCCGAAGCTGGTTTGGCTTTGCATGGCCAGGTCCACGTCCACTGGCACCGTTTGGTCGCCGCCCTGGTTATCGATGCGCGGATTGAGCAACACCTGCCGGAAATAATCGCTGCCCTGCAGGCGACTGTAAATTTTTTGCACCGCATCGCTGGTGTAAGGTTCGCCGCGGACATTGCCGGCCAGGCGCCGCAAAAACTGCGGCTCCAAGCCCACGTCGGTAAAGCGGTATTCGCCGAAGAAAAAACGCGGCCCCAGATTAAAAGCCAGGCGCACGTCGGCCGCCAGTTCGGCCGGGTAGATGGCCAGCTCGGCCTCGCTGAAACTGGCGCGCCAGTACCCCTGCGCGCGGGCGCCCTCCAAAAGTGCCGACTTGTAATCGTCGTAGGCTTGATGGACCAGGTCGTCGCCCACTTGCAACTGCGGCACCTGAATGAGCGCGCGCAACTCTGGATCGATATCGGGAGGTAAATCATCAACGGTGACTTGCACGGTGCGCAGCTGCACCCTCGGCCCGGGATCAACCTGTAACTGCAGCTGCCAGCAATCCTGCTGCTCGCTAAATTGCTGTTCGATGGTGGGGTGATAGTATCCAAAGGCGTTGAGCGCCGCGGCGGCTTCGTCTTTGGCCCCCTTGCGGTGTTGTGTTAAGCGCCAGCGGGGGGCATCGCAAGGCTCGGCGGAGAGCGATAGATGGGCCCGAATATTGTCGGCCAAATGCTCCGGTACTCCCGCTACCTGCACGTCCGCGGCCGCGTCGGCAATCAACCACAGGCCGACCAGCCAGCGCGCAATCCGGGCGAGAGAATGGGCATGTAACGTGTGCATTCGGATGGCAGATCACCCAGCCTTTGATTCAGGAAAAATCCTACAAGAGCGCAGTGTGCCTTTAGGCGTGCCTCTTTGCCAAGCCAGAAACGAAAAACGGCGCCGAAGCGCCGCTGTAGCACCGCTCAGAATTACTGCTCGGTGGCGGGTTGGGCTGCACCCTCTGCCTGCTGCTTGGCCTTGGCTTGCTGAACCGCGTGCGCAAACAATGCGTCGAAATTTACCGGTGGCAGCATCAGCGCAGGGAAGCTGCCCTTTACTACCAGGTTGTCGACGGCCTCGCGGGCATAGGGAAACAAAATTTGCGGGCAGGCCGTGTTAAACAGCTGCGGTAATGCTTGCTCGGGCAGGCCGCTGATATGGAATAGGCCACCCTGCTGCACTTCCACCAAAAACGCGGTTTCTTCACCCAGTTTGACGGTGATGGTGAGGGTCAACACCACTTCGTAGTTTGTGTCGTCAATTTTGGCCGTTTTGGTATTCAGCTCTTGATCGACCTGCGGCTTCCACTCTTTCATGAACGCTTTGACGCCCATGGGCGCTTCGAAAGACATGTCTTTCAGGTAAACGCGCTGCAGAGCAAACTGTTGTGCCGAGGATTGTGCTTCTTCGGCCGCTGCTGCGCCGGGAGTGTTTTCATCTGTCATGACTAGTGCCTTTCGATATCGCTAATTATTTAGAGTTGTTGTTAGAGAATTCCTAACATGTGGGCGCAGGGCCCAAATTCAAGCCCCGCCAGTGTCGCCAACCAGCAGCGCGTCCAATTTACCTGCGCGGTCCAGCGCCCACAGCTCGTCAAAACCGCCCACATGGGTGTCGCCCACCCAAATTTGAGGGACGGTTCGGCGTCCGCTGCGACGCATGACGTCGGTGCGCAGTTCGGGATTGCGGTCCAGATTGATGTCTTCATAGGCCACCCCCTTCTGGCTGAGCAATTGCTTGGCGCGCACGCAGTAGGGACAGATGGTGGTGCTATACACGGTAACGGGGACGGTCATAGGGACTCCTACACACTTGAATGGCCTGAATGTCAGGCGCTATTGCCACAATAATGCGGCCCTTAGACGCACATTCAAGTGCTGAGTTACAAGTCTTACTTTTTAACCAGTGGCAAGTTCTGCCCCTGCCACTCGGCCATGCCGCCGCCCAGGCGCGCCACGTCAAAGCCCTTGGCGCGCAATAAACGTCCTGCGGCACCGGTGTGCTGCCCCAACTTATCCACCAACACCAGGGTTTTGCCCTGATGCTTCGCCAGTGCATCGGCCTCTTTCTCGAGCTTGTTGTGCGGCAGATTAATGGCATCGACGATATGCCCGGCCTTGTATTCGGCGGCGTCGCGAATATCAATCAAGACGGCGTCACCCTTGTTAATCAGGGCAGTCATCTGATGGATAGACAGGGTGGCGCCCGCTTTGGCCCCTTCGCGCCAGAAATAGACGTATACCAACAATGCCAACATCGCCACCAGCAACCACTGCTCGGTGAGAAATATAATAAAATCCACGGGTGTTCCTTTGTTCGAGTCTCGCGAGCGCGCCAGTATAGCGACTCGCCTTTCAAAAAGCATGGCATGCAGACACCTCGGCCGGCATTTCGCCCCACAGCGCGGCGCTAAACCGACCAGTGCGGCGCAACCAAGACAGCTTTAATCTATTGCCGCGCAGTTTTACCGCGTCCGTGCCACTTACCGGCGGCATATCGGCCAAAGATTGCCCGCATCAAGGGTCGGTGTCATAGAGTTATCACCCCGGGACAGGGTAGAATTGCCCTCCCGTTTCAGTTGATTTAAAAGGCTCTCCGTTCATGTCTGCCAAAAAGCCCCTGGTATTAATCATTCTCGATGGATTCGGCTACTCCGAACGCACCGAACACAACGCCATTCGCGCCGCCAAAATCCCCACCTGGGACAAGTTGTGGGGCGAGAATCCGAAAACCCTGATTAACACCTCTGGATTGGCAGTGGGTCTGCCGGAAGGCCAGATGGGCAACAGCGAAGTGGGCCACATGACCCTGGGTGCTGGGCGCGTGGTGTACCAGAGCTACACCCGCGTGAACAAAGCCATCAGCGACGGCGACTTCTTCACCAATGCCGCCTACTGCAACGCCATCGACAAAGCTGTCAGCGCCGGCAAGGCCGTGCACGTCATGGGCTTACTCTCGCCCGGCGGCGTGCACAGCCACGAGGATCACCTGCTGGCCATGCTGGACCTGGCCGCTCAGCGCGGCGCCAAAGAAATCTATCTGCACGCCATGCTGGACGGCCGCGACACGGCACCGCGCAGCGCGGAGGCCTCGCTGGCCAAAGCCCAGGCCAAATTTGACGCCTTGGGCGTGGGTCGCATCGCCAGTATTATTGGGCGCTTCTACGCACTCGACCGCGACAACCGCTGGGATCGGGTGCAAGCTGCCTACGACCTGATGACCACCGGCGCAGCTGAGTACGATGCCGACGACGCAATCGCCGGCCTGCGCGCAGCCTACGCGCGCGATGAAAACGACGAGTTTGTGAAGGCCACCGTGATTGTGGCCGAAGGCCAAGAAGTGGCCACCGTCAACGACGGCGACGCGCTGATTTTCATGAACTTCCGCCCGGACCGCGCCCGCGAAATTACCCGCGCCTTTGTGGAGCCCGACTTCGACGGCTTTCAGCGCGAGCTGGTACCGCAACTGGCGGATTTTGTGATGACCACCGAATACGCCGCCGATATCAAAGCGCCCTGCGCATTTCCGCCGGAGTCTATGGCCAACTCGCTGGGCGACTATCTGTCCAAGCTAGGCAAAACCCAATTGCGCATAGCCGAAACCGAGAAATACGCCCACGTGACCTTCTTCTTCAGCGGCGGCCAGGAAGCCCTGTACGCGGGCGAAGAGCGTATCCTGGTGCCGTCGCCCCAGGTGGCCACCTACGACCTGGCTCCGGCTATGAGCGCGCCAGAAGTCACGGAAAAGCTGGTGGCAGCCATCGAATCGCAAAAATTTGATGCCATCATTTGCAACTATGCCAATTGCGACCAGGTGGGCCACTCAGGTGTTTTCGACGCCGCCGTTCAAGCGGTGGAGGCCGTCGACGAGGCACTGGCAAAAGTGCTGGCGGCGCTGGCCAAGGTGGGCGGCGAGGCCTTGATCACAGCCGATCACGGCAATGTGGAAGAAATGTTTGACGATGCCACCGGCCAAGTCAGCACGCAGCACACCACGCTGCCGGTACCCTTCGTGTATGCCGGCGAGCGCCGCCTGGCACTGGCCGACGGCGGCTCGCTGGCCGATGTCGCGCCAACCATGCTGGCACTCATGGGTATCGAACAACCCTCAGAAATGACCGGTAAGAACCTCGTCAAATTCCTGTAATGTCGCACTGGCGTTTGAGCGCCCAGCATTTTATGCTGGGCGCTCAGTGAATGTGCCACTCTACTCAGGTCAACTATGAAGTTTATTCTCGCTACAGCCTTCGCCCTCAGCCTGGGGTTTGCCCCGCACCTGTTCGCTCAAGATCAGGCCGCTTACCAAGCCAAGCTGGAAGAGCTACAGGCCATGATTCAAAAGCTGGAAGGCGAACTGGATGCGGCAAAAAGCAGCCGCGACAGCCTCAGTGTTGAGCTCAAACGCAATGAGAGTGACATTGCCGAATTGCTCAAAGACATCGAGCGCATCAACAGCGAATTGGCGGCACAAAAAAAAAGCTAGCAGAGCTTAATGCCGAGCAGGCGCGACTGACCGAGGCCGAGCGCGGCCAGCAACAGCAATTTCGCGAGCAACTGGTGGCGGCCTATAAATCGGGCAGCCCCTCACAACTGCAATTGCTATTGACCCAAACGCAGCCCGAACTGATTTCGCGCATGGCACACTACAACGCGGCCCTGCTGGCGGACCGCCAAGGCAAAATCACCGCCTACCAAACCACCCTGGCAGAGCTGGCGCAAATCGCCCCAGCCATCGAGCGACAAACCGCCAAACTCACCGCCACCCAACAAGATTTGGCGCGCGAGCACAAGCGCCTGGCCGAGCGCAAAGCCGAACGCCAACGCACTCTGGCCCAACTCAACAGCGCCATCAATTCAAAAGATGCTCAGCTGCAAAAATCAGAAGCCGATCGCGCCCACCTTGAAAAAGTATTGGCCGAAGTGGCTCGTCAGCTTAGCGACGTGGCACTGGCCCTTCCCGGCCAGCCTTTTACACAGCGCAAAGGTAAGATGGGCTGGCCCACACAGGGCACGCTGACGGCGCGTTTTGGCAGCCTGCGGGCCGGCAACCAACTGCGTTGGCAGGGTGTACTCATTGGCGCGCCAGAGGGGCGAGAGGTAAAGGCTATACACCAGGGCCGGGTAGTTTTTTCTGAGTATATGCGCGGCCAGGGCATGCTGATAATTATCGACCACGGCAACAACTACCTGAGCCTGTATGCACACAATCAGGTGCTGTACAAAGAAACCGGCGACTGGGTCGCCGATGGCGAAGTCATCGCGCGGGTGGGCGCCAGTGGTGGCCAATCCAAACCCAGCCTCTACTTTGAAATCCGCCACGCCGGCAAACCCCTAGACCCGTCGCACTGGTGTCGCGGCTGATCGCAAACGCGCCGAATGCGCTGAACTCCCGTGCCTATTTATTGCCTACCTATGAACAATTGCCCGCGCCATGCATTACACTGTAGTGAACACTGTCGTTGCGGCCCCACCGATTCAGGAGCAACCCTTTCATGAAGTATCCGCGTTCCCTTCGCGCCTCGCGCGTCGTCCCACTCATTGCCGCCGCCGGCCTGGCTCTATGCCTGAATGGTCCGGTGTGGGCCGACGACAGCCAAAGCGAAGATCCAGGTCTGCTGCCACTGGACGACCTGCGCACGTTTACGAAGGTCTACGACCACATCCGCCAGGGCTATGTGGAAGACATTAGCGACCGCACGCTGCTGGAATATGCCATTAAGGGCATGCTGTCCGAGTTAGACCCGCACTCCTCTTACCTGGACGCCAATTCCTTCGAAGACTTGCAAACCAATACCACCGGTGAATTTGGCGGCCTGGGCATCGAAGTGGGCATGGAGGACGGCTTCGTCAAAGTAATCGCTCCCATGGACGACACCCCGGCATCGCGTGCGGGGATCGAACCGGGCGACCTGATTATTAAACTTGGGGAAAAGTCCGTGAAGGGCATGAGCTTGAGCGAGGCCGTCAAGGCCATGCGCGGCCCCAAGGGCAGCGAAATCGAGGTGACTATTGTGCGCGAGGGCGAAGACCAGCCTCGCGAGCTCACCCTCATTCGCGACGCCATTAAAGTAAAAAGCGTGCGCGCGCGCCGCATGAGCGATGACTACGCCTATGTGCGTATCGCCCAATTTCAACTGGGCACCGGCAAAGACATGATTGACGCCATCAACAAGCTGCAAAAGAAAGCGCCGCTGCAAGGCATTGTGCTCGATTTGCGCAATAACCCAGGCGGCGTGCTGCAGGCCTCGGTGGAAGTGGTCGACGCCTTCGTCGAAGAGGGCCTCATCGTCTACACCGAGGGTCGCATTGAAAACGCCGACAACAGCTACAGCGCCACGGCCGGAGACATCACCAACGGTCTGCCCATTGTGGTATTGATTAACGACGGCTCGGCCTCGGCCTCCGAAATTGTCGCCGGCGCCCTGCAAGACCATCGCCGCGCTATTATTTTGGGCACCGAAAGCTTTGGCAAAGGCTCGGTACAAACGGTGATTCCCATTAGTGAAGAGCGCGCTATTAAACTCACCACCGCGCTCTATTTCACCCCTAGCGGTCGCTCCATTCAGGCCCAGGGCATAGTGCCGGACATCCATGTAGAGCGCGCTAAACTAACCGCCATCCGCCCTCGATCGCAGTACACTGAGGCGGATCTGTCGGGGCATTTGGATAACGCCAATGGCGGCGAAGAGAGCAAAGCCAAACAGCGCACTAGCGCGCAGCAGGAGCACCGCGAAATGCTCGAGAAAGACAACCAGTTGTTTGAGGCCATTAACCTGTTAAAGGGCTATAAGCTGTTTGGCCGCACCCTCAATGCACCGGCAAAGGAAGCCGAAGCGACGGTCATCAGCGCCAACGGCCATACACACGACTAATCGTGCGCAGCGGTTGGCAGTGGCTGTGGTTGGCAGCGGCATTAGCGGTGCAGGGATTGGCCGCCGCGCCGCACCAGCGCGACGGTGACAGCGCCTACTTAGCCATCATCATCGACGACATTGGCTACCAGCGCGACACTGCCGAGGCACTGATCGCGCTGCCCTTTGCACTCAGCTTTGCCGTACTCCCCGAGGCACCTCACTCTCAAACTCTGGCGCAAATGGCCTGGCTGCGCGGCAAGGCGGTGATGCTGCACATCCCCATGGCCACGGTTAATGGCGCGCGCCTGGACCCAGGCGGCCTCGATGCGAATCTACCCGCCACACACATTGGCGAGCGCCTGCGCGCGCACTTTGCGCGCTTTCCCCAGGCCGGGGGCATGAACAACCACATGGGCAGCCTGCTCACCACCCAGGCTTTACCCATGCAGGCCGTGATGAGTGCACTGGCAAGTCAGCAGCGCTACTTTATCGACAGTAGAACCCACCCCCAGAGCGTTGCGTTTACAGTGGCCAAACAACAGGGCATTGCCACAGCCCAACGCGATGTCTTTTTAGACAATGTACAAACTCCAGAGGCCATCGCCGCCCAACTGGAAAAAGCGCAGAAAACCGCCAAAGAAAAGGGCTTTGCCATCGCCATCGGCCACCCCTACCCCACCACGCTCGCGGTATTAGCCCAACAACTGCCCCATCTGGACAAACAGATAAAACTAGTACCCTCGTACACCTATTTGAGACTTCTTTCACACAACCAGCAGGAGCCGCGTCACACAAACTCCCCTCTTTGGCGCGTAAAAACCCCTTGGAGACAGGGCTTAGCACGTTAATACGATAAAAATATGTCTAAACTATACCAAATTGATCTAAGTAATTTGCTTCATGTTCGATAAACTAAGCGGGTTGGCAACAAGGCGTGTGGCTAACGCTGTGCAAAGCAAGCTACCGCACAGCAAAAACACCCTTAGCAAGAACCCTTTAGGGTCGCTGCCGGCACCACCGTGGTCTTAGACTTGGCAATCCAATACCGGATTGCCCTGTAAAAGGGCCCCTCGTTTTGAGGGAATGGCCTCAGCATTAAAGAGGTCGCAAAGTCAGCTTACTGACATGACGAGAATAGGCATTACTATGAGTCTTCAACGAATGGGTGAACAGGGACACGTCCCCACACGTCAAGAACGCTTTTTTAACAAAGATGATTACTGGTATTACCGCACCCGCGAAGGCGTGGCCATTGGCCCCTTTGATAGCCTAAGCGAAGCCCGTGCCGGTGCATCTGAGTTTATCGAATTCATCATGGGCGCTGGGGCACCGCTAATTCCCACGCTCGAGCGCTACGGCCGCCACGCCGCCTAGCACCCGCTGCGCAAGTGCCACATTAAGCCGATACCCGGGCAACCCGGTATCGGCTTTGTCGTGCCTACCTCATAATCATGGGATTTAGTGCCGCACCGCCGGATACCGACCCGTCGCGGCCGACATAAATAGCGCTCAAGCAGATTTGCGGCTGGGCTAATCAGCTTAATCGGTGTGACTGCGCAAAAGGTGCAAGTCGCCAAGCCCGCATCATTGACGCAATACAACTCTCGCCTGGCTGCCGCCACCGCGACTCAAGCGCCATCGACCCGGCAGAGGCTTCAGATTCTCCGGAGCGAAGCAAACAACGAAGGAAGCATGCGGCCGTCAAAGCCAGACGCCACCGAGGCACCAGCTCTGGCGAGCGCGGCGTTACAGACGCATTTCGATGCCCTGGGCCGCCATGTGCGCTTTGGCCTGTGCAACTGTGTATTCGCCAAAGTGGAAGATACTGGCCGCCAGCACTGCGTCGGCGCCGCCCTGCAGCACGCCATCGGCTAAATGCTGCAGGTTGCCAACGCCACCCGAGGCGATGACCGGCACCGGCACCGCATCGCTTATTGCGCGCGTCACCCCCAGGTCAAAACCGCTTTTCATGCCGTCCTGATCCATGCTGGTCAGCAAAATTTCTCCGGCACCGTAGGCGGCCATGCGCACCGCCCACTCCACGGCATCGATGCCGGTGGGCTTGCGCCCGCCGTGGGTAAAGATTTCCCAGCGCGGCGCCTCGTCAGGCGCCGACACCCGCTTTGCATCTATCGCCACCACAATGCACTGGGCGCCAAAGCGGTCGGAGGCCTGCTTCACAAACTCCGGGTTAAACACAGCCGCTGAGTTGATAGAGACCTTGTCGGCACCGGCATTTAACATGCGGCGGATATCGTCCACTGTCCGAATCCCCCCGCCCACCGTAAGCGGGATAAACACCTCGGAGGCAATGGCCTCTACGGTATGCACCGTGGTCTCGCGCTCTTCGTGGCTGGCGGTAATGTCTAAAAAGGTGATTTCATCGGCACCGGCCTGGTTGTAGCGGCGCGCCACTTCAACCGGGTTGCCGGCGTCGCGGATATCGAGAAATTGCACGCCCTTTACGACACGGCCGTTTTCCACGTCCAGGCAGGGAATGATTCGCTTTGCCAATGCCATGCTGCTCTCCTGTGCGAACGGCTTAGGTTGCGTCGCAGTAGCGCTGCGCTTCGGCCATGGTCAAGGTGCCCTCGTAGATGGCCCGGCCGGTAATGGCACCACAAATGCCTTGGTCGGAGACGGCCTTCAAGGCGCAAATATCGTCCATATTGGTAATACCGCCCGAGGCGATCACGGGAATGCTGGAGGCCCGCGCCATGGTCAGTGTTTGCTCTACATTCACACCCTGCATCATGCCATCACGGGCGATGTCGGTGTACACGATAGCGCTCACGCCATCGGCCTCAAAGCGCTTGGCCAGCTCGGTGGCCTGCACGTCGGACACCTCCGCCCAGCCATCGGTTGCTACCAAGCCGTCTTTGGCATCCAGCCCCACGATGATGTGGCCGGGAAAGGCTTTGCACATGTCGGTCACAAAGGCCGGCTCTTTCACCGCCTTGGTGCCAATAATGACATAGCTGACACCGGCAGCCAGGTAGGCCTCTATCACCTCGGCACTGCGAATGCCGCCGCCAATTTGAATAGGTAGGTCTGGGTAGGCCTTGGCAATGGCGTTTACCACCTCGCCGTTTACCGGCTTGCCCTCAAAGGCACCGTTGAGATCCACCAAGTGCAGCCGCCGGCAACCTTGCGCCACCCACTGAGCAGCCATGGCCACTGGGTCATCGGAAAACACGGTGGAGTCATCCATCAAGCCCTGGCGCAAGCGCACACACTGGCCGTCTTTGAGGTCGATGGCGGGAATAATTAACATGAGAATACCTAACCTAAGAAATTAAGACTGGCCGCGCCAGTTAACGAAGTTGCGCAGCAGTTGCAAACCCGCTGTGTGGCTTTTTTCCGGATGAAATTGCACGGCAAACAGATTGTCGCGCGCCAGGGCAACATCGAAGTCGACCCCGTAATGACAGCGGCCAACCACCAACTCGGGCGTTTCTGCGCGCACAAAATAGGAGTGCACAAAATAGAATCGACTGAGATCGTCGATGCCCTGCCACAGCGCGTGATCCACTTGGGTCACCTGATTCCAACCCATATGTGGCACCTTTAACCGCTCGGTGCCCGTGAGGCCGCGCAGCGCTTGGCCAAAAAACCGCACTTGGCCCGGCAAAATATTCAGGCAGTCAACGCCGCCATTTTCCTCGCTGTGGGTCATCAACGCCTGCATGCCCACACACACACCCAGCACGGGCTTGCCGCTGGCAACTTGCTCGCGCACCAGCTGGTCAAACTTCAACCGGCGGATTTCAGCCAGGCAATCCCTGATGGCACCGACGCCCGGAAACACCACCCGATCGGCACTGGCAACCAGGGCCGGGTCTGCCGTGACGAGCACTTGATCGTCGGGCGCCACATGCTGCAGGGCGCTGGCCACCGAGTGCAAGTTGCCCATACCATAGTCAATTACTGCAATGGATTGCGCCATCGTTACAGGGTGCCCTTGGTCGACGGCATCTGGCCCGCCATGCGCGGGTCCTGCTCCAACGCCATGCGCAGCGCGCGGCCAAAGGCCTTAAATACGGTTTCAATTTGATGGTGCGCGTTGAAGCCGCGCAAGGTATCGATGTGCAGTGTGACCTGGGCGTGATTCACAAAGCCCTGGAAAAACTCCCAAAACAGCTCGGTGTCAAAGTTGCCAATGCGCTTTTGCGTAAAGGGCACCTCCATGATCAAACCCGGGCGACCGGAAAAGTCGATGACGACCCGCGACAGGGCCTCATCTAAAGGGACATAGGCATGACCATAGCGGCGAATGCCCTTTTTATCCCCCACCGCCTTGGCGATGGCCTGACCGATAGTGATGCCTATATCCTCCACCGAATGGTGATCGTCGATGTGCGTGTCGCCCTTGCAGGTGACATCCAGATCGATCATGCCGTGGCGGGCAATCTGGTCCATCATGTGCTCTAGGAACGGCACGCCGGTATCGAACCGACCCTGGCCTTTGCCATCCAGATTAAGGTTTACGGAAATTTGCGTTTCCAGCGTATCGCGGCTGACGTTGGCGGTGCGCTCCACTACGGGACTCCAGTGGCTGGTTTTCGAGGAGCGGGGATTATATAGGCTGCGACAGGGGCTGCCCAGCTCAGGGGCGGGGGATTATGGTAAAAAGGCTTTCAAAATTGGCATAGCCAAGCAATCTACACACATCATTACTGCAATCCACCAAGGAAAATTGCGCCGGGCCCAGACCTGTCAGGTCGCGCAATATCAGTAGTTGCGCCAAACCCGCGCTGTCTATGGCCGTACACTCGCGCAGGCACACTTCGCACTTGCGCACACGCCCCAGGTAAGGCTGGTAGGCGGCCCGAAAAGCCGCGTGGGCCTCCAATCCAAATCGACCGCTGACGGTCAAGCGCAGGGTTTGATTGGGGTCTAATTGCGCCTCAGTCACGGCTGTTTTAGTCAAAAATTGCCCTCTTTCGGGTGGTCTGCACAGGCTCTGGCAGATTGGCACCAACATCAGTAGACTAGACCACTTAGCCACAACTTCACAACACCGACCATGCTGAGACGCACTGCCTTCGCCAAACGCCGCGCGCTGCTTTTTGCAGTCATGGCGCTGTGCCTGGTCTTTGCGCAGGCACTCGAAGTACAGCACGATCACCAGCAACTCAGTGCCGATTGCTATCTGTGTCAGCAATCCACAGTGCTGGCCTGCAACGATGAAAAGCCCCAGCTTCAGGCGCCCGAGCACGGCACTTGGCTGGAGACTTCCCCCTACCACCGGTTGCACCGCGACCTGGAAAAGCGCGGCAAGCGCGATCCGCCCCAAACCCACGAAATTTCAGCCTAACCCCCCAATCTATTAAATGCTGGAGCCCGACGCCTGCCGTACGGGCCGTGGAGTACTGAACATGCTATTTGCTTTATCCGCCCCTCACTGGGGTCGCACTGCGTTGTGGCTGGCCGTTGCCGGCGCCGCAGCCCCCACCCTTGCACAAACTGAGCGCTCAGACCTGGAGGAGGTGGTGGTCACCGCCTCGCCCCTCGGCAAAACCGGCGACACCCTCAGCCAGCCCGCCTCGGTTCTCAGCGGCGAGGCCCTGCGCCGCAAAGCGGCTGCCACCCTCGGCGAAACCCTGCAGCAAGAGCCCGGCATCACTTCGGCCAGCTTCGGCCCCGGGGTGGGCGCACCGGTTATTCGCGGCCAAAGTGCCAACCGGGTGAAAGTGATGCAAGACCATCTGGGCACAGGCGACGCCGCCAGTTCCAGCCCCGATCACGCCAACACCGTGGAGCCTTTGCTCGCCGACCGCATTGAAGTATTGCGCGGCCCAGCCACACTGCGCTACGGCAACGATGCCATTGGCGGCGTGGTCAACGTGCTGGACAACCGCATCCCAGCAAGCCCCATTGAAGGTATCGAGGGCGCCGGCGAATTACGCTATCAATCGGTGAATCAGCAGCAAACCGGCGTGGGCTTTGTGCAGGGCGGCAACGGACAGTTGGCATGGCACCTCAGCGGCACCACTAGCACCAGCGACGATGTGCGAATCCCGGGCGACGCTCACCACCCCTCGGTGCACGAAGACGAAGAGGATGAGGCCGAAGAAGCCCACGGGCGCGTGGAAAACACCCAGCGCGAGGCCCACAGCTACGCACTCGGCTCAGCCTTTCATTACGATGCGGGCTTCATTGGCCTTGCCATATCACAATCGAGCAATAACTACGGTATTCCACCGGGTGCCCACGTACACCACGAAGAAGATCACGAGGATCATGAGGCGCACGAAGAGGACCATGACGAGCACGAAGAGGACCATGACGAGCACGAAGAAGCGTTTATTCGCATCGACATGGAACAAACCCGCTACGACCTCAAAGGCGAACATACTTTAGGCGACGGTTGGGCCGAAAAAGTCACCTACCGCCTGGGCTACACCGACTACCAGCACACAGAACTAGAAGGCCAGAAAGTAGGCACGCGCTTTGCAAACAAGGCTTGGGAGGGCCGCGCCGAGCTGATTCATCGCAATAGCGACGCCCTACGCGGCGCCTTGGGCTTGCAGTATCAGGTGCGCGACTACGCCGCCATTGGCGAAGAGGCCTTTGTGCCCAAATCGGACCTCCAGAACCTGGGTGCCTTTGCCCTGCAGGAATACACCACTGGCCAGTGGGTACTGGAACTGGGCCTGCGCGGCGAGTACGCCGAGCTCGCGCCCCAGGGCCACGCAGCGCAGGACTTCACCACCCTGAGCGTCTCGGGTGCCGCACACTGGCACTTTACCGATGCCAGCCACCTCACCTTTGGCCTGGCCCGCGCTCAGCGCGCGCCCGCCGTTGAGGAACTGTTTGCCAATGGCCCACACCTGGCCGAGCAAAACTACGTCCTGGGCGACGAGGCCCTGGAAGCCGAGACCAGCAACAATCTGGAGCTGGCCTACCACTATGAAGGCCCGCTACACCTGCAGCTGAACCTGTTTAACAACCAAATCGACAGCTTTATTTACAAGGCCAACACCGGCGCCGAACTGGACGAATTGCCGGTGTATCAATTCACCCAGCAGGACGCGCGCTTTTACGGCGCCGAGGCCGCCCTGGGCCTGCCCTTTGCCGAACATTGGGAACTCAGTCTGTCGGCAGACACTGTACGTGCAACCCTGGACGATGACAGCGACGTTCCGCGCATCCCGCCCGCCCGAGTTGGCCTGTCAATCAGCTACGCCGACAGCCACTGGAATGCCGAATTGCGCACCACCCAGGTAAGCGAACAGCGCCACCCGGGCGAGGGCGAGCTGGCGGTGGATGGTTACACCCGTGTCGATGTGAGCGCTAGCAGGGCCTTTGAAATGGGCGCCAATCAATCGCTGCTGGTGTTTATGCGCGGCAACAACCTCGGCAATGCCGAAATTCGCAATGCCACCTCCTTCTTGCGCGCCTACGCACCCGAGCCAGGCCGGTCCCTTGAACTGGGGCTAAGGTTTGCCTTCTAACCTCCTCTAAAATCGGCGAATTCCCAGGGCGCCACTTCTGGTCGTCCAGGGGATTCCCGGGGCCGCCCCATGACAGTGTGGCCCGGACAACCCACTCCGGGTGTTTAAATGTGGGCGCCAGGACCACACACGATAAAATTTGAGAAATTTACCT
>NZ_JBTUOC010000017.1:0-20401 GCF_058345725.1 Simiduia sp.
CTGCAGTAAACTCAATGCCACTATGGGCGCCGTTTCAGTGCGAAACACGCGCGGGCCAAGGGTCAGCTGTTGAAACTCCGACGCCAGCGCCCGATCGATTTCATCGTCATCCAAGCCGCCCTCGGGGCCGATTAAAAGCGCTGCGGACTGAGGCTGCTGGTGTTGCGCCAGGGTTTTATCGCTGCGGTGGTGCAGTACCAACTTTAAGTCTTCTGTGCGATTGGCGAGCCAATCCTCTAACTTAACCGGGGCCACCACCACGGGTGGTATGTTGCGCTGACACTGCTCGCTGGCAGAAATGGCAATCTGCTGCCAGTGCCCCAACTTTTTCTCGGCGCGCTCTTTATTGAGTTTGACTTCAGAGCGGCTGGTGAACAGCGGGGTAATATGGTTCACGCCCAGTTCCGTGGCTTTTTGAATAACCCAATCAAAGCGATCACCTTTGGATAATCCAATACCGAGGGTAAGTTGCAGGGGCGATTCACGATTATCCGGATTGAACTTGCCAACTCCAATACTCACCTGCTTCTTGCTGACGGCGTGTACCGTGGCGAGGTACTCGCCACCCTGGCCGTTAAAGGCAATCAGCGGTCGCCCCACTTCCATACGTAACACACTGCCCAAATAGCGGCTGGCCGTGGCATCAAGATCAATCACCTGGCCGCTGGCGAGTGGTTGGTTCACATAGAGGCGGGGAATGCGCATGGTTACTCGCCTGCCAGATTCTTTAAAATCTGCGCGGTGGGCTTGGTTTGGTTCATGGTGTAAAAGTGCAAACCCGGCGCGCCGTTTTCCAGTAATGTGTCGCACAGCTCTGTTACCAGGTCGATACCAAAGGCCTGTAGCGATTCAGTGTCGTCGCCAAAGCCTTCCAGTCGCTTGCGCAGCCAGCGCGGAATTTCTGCGCCGCAGCTGTCGGAAAAACGCGCCAGATTGCGGTAGTTGATGATGGGCATGATGCCGGGGTAAATGGGCGCATCAATGCCGGCTTGCTGACACTGATCGATAAAGTGAAAGTAGCTGTCCGGGTTAAAAAAGTACTGCGTAATGGCGTTGTTGGCACCCGCATCAAATTTACCCTTCAGATAGCGAATATCATCGCTGTAGCTTTTCGCCTCTGGGTGAATTTCTGGGTAAGCCGCCACTTCCAGTTGGAAGTGATCGCCAAATTTTTCGCGAATAAAAGCGACCAATTGATTGGCGTAAACCAACTGCGAATGGCCGCCCATGCCCGAGGGCAAGTCACCGCGCAGTGCGACGATGCGCTTAACGCCAAACGCTTTGTAGTCGTTCAGCAAACTTTCGACTGCCTGCTCGTCATCGCCGCCAAACGACAGGTGGGGAGCGGCATCTATGCCCTGCTCTATTAACGCCTTCACAACCCCACGCGTGGTGTCGCGGGTGGTGCCGCCGGCACCGTAGGTAACGGAATAAAAATCGGGATTGAACTGTTGAAGCTCCTCGCGCACCTGAAACAACTTCTTTTTGCCTTCGGGTGTTTTAGGCGGGAAAAATTCAAAACTTATGCGAATGTTTTCGCTCATTGTATTTGTCCTGTGACTGTGGGCGAGCGGCAAGGGCAAGCCCTTGCCGCACATCCTTAGTATTTATAGCTTTCTGGTTTGTAGGGGCCTTCGGTCTTCACGCCGATGTATTTGGCCTGAGCTTCGGTGAGTTTGGTGATTACGCCGCCAAATCCTTCAACCATGTCTTTGGCTACTTCTTCGTCCAGCTTCTTAGGCAGTACTTTTACGTAGATGTTGTCCGCTTTGTCGGCAGCCGGTAGATCGGCAAACTTCTGCTCATACAAATACATCTGCGCCAGCACCTGGTTGGCAAATGAGCCGTCCATAATACGCGAGGGGTGACCAGTGGCGTTGCCAAGGTTCACCAGGCGGCCTTCAGACAGCAGAATCAAATGATCGCCATTGGCGGCATCTTTGCTGGCGGCGCGATAGATTTTGTGCACCTGCGGCTTTACTTCTTCCCAGTGCCAGTTTTTGCGCATGAAGGCGGTGTCGATTTCGTTGTCGAAGTGACCGATATTGCAGACCACGGCGCTCGACTTCAAAGCTTGTAGCATGGCGCTGTCGCACACATTGACGTTGCCGGTGGTGGTGACAAGCAAGTCGGTATTGGCCAGCAGGGCGGTGTTTATATCTTCCAGCTTGCCGGTATTAACGCCGTTGTTGTAGGGCGATACCACTTCGTAGCCGTCCATGCAGGCCTGCATGGCACAGATTGGGTCAATTTCAGTAACCTTTACAATCATGCCTTCCTGGCGCAGCGATGCGGCCGAGCCCTTGCCCACGTCGCCGTAGCCGATGACCAGAGCTTTTTTACCCGACAGCAGGTGATCGGTGCCGCGCTTAATGGCGTCGTTCAAGCTGTGGCGACAACCGTATTTGTTGTCGTTTTTAGACTTGGTTACGGCATCGTTCACGTTAATGGCGGGCACTTTTAAGGTGCCTTGTTCCATCATTTCCAGCAGGCGGTGGACACCGGTGGTGGTTTCTTCGCTGATGCCGTGAATCTTGTCGAGCAGGTCTGGGTATTTTTCGTGGCACAGCTGGGTGAGGTCGCCACCGTCATCCAGAATCATATTGGCATCCCACACTTGGTTGCCATCTTTGCTGGCCAGCACGGTTTGCTCGATGCACCACCAAAACTCTTCGTCGGTTTCGCCTTTCCAGGCAAACACCGGAATGCCGGCGGCGGCAATGGCGGCGGCGGCGTGATCTTGCGTTGAAAAAATATTGCACGAAGACCAGCGCACTTCGGCGCCCAAATCCACCAGTGTTTCAACTAACACCGCGGTTTGAATCGTCATGTGAATACAGCCCATGATGCGGGCACCCTTTAGGGGTTGCGCCTCGTGGTACTTGCGGCGCAGTGCCATCAGCGCCGGCATTTCGCCCTCGGCGATTTCAATTTCACGGCGGCCCCAGGCGGCGTCCTTTTCAAATTGCGCCAAATCTTTTGCCGCCACTTTAAAATCTGAAAAACCGTTTACGGAATAAGTCATGATCAATCCTGTTGCTTGGGCGCGCGGGTGGCGCGCTTAAAAAATTAGGCAGCTTGTGGCTGCACGATTCGTTAAAGGGCTTTTGCCAGGGCCTCGGCCTTGTCGGTGCGCTCCCAGGTGAAATCTGCGTGCTCGCGACCAAAGTGGCCGTAAGATGCGGTCTGGCGGTAGATGGGGCGCTTTAAGTCCAGCATGGCGATCAAGCCCTGCGGGCGCAGATCAAAATGTTCGCGCACTAAATCCACAATGGCGCTGTCGCTGAGTTTGCCGGTGCCAAAGGTGTTAACGGCAATTGACGTGGGTTCGGCCACGCCAATGGCGTAAGACACTTGAATTTCACAGCGCTCTGCCAAACCGGCGGCGACAATGTTCTTCGCCACATAGCGACCGGCATAGGCAGCCGAGCGATCCACTTTTGACGGATCTTTGCCCGAAAAGGCGCCGCCGCCGTGGCGCGCCATGCCGCCGTAGGTGTCCACAATAATCTTGCGGCCAGTTAAGCCGCAGTCGCCCACGGGGCCGCCAATGATGAACTGGCCCGTGGGGTTAATGTGAAACAGGGTGTCCTTGTGTAGCCACTCGGCGGGCAGTACGGGCTTGATAATTTCGTCCAGCACTGCCTCGCGGATGTCGGCCTGCTTGATGTTGGGCGCGTGCTGGGTGGACAGCACCACGGCGTCAACCGCCACGGGCTTGCCGTTTTCGTAGCGCAGGGTCACCTGGCTTTTGGCGTCGGGACGCAGCCAATCCAGCGTGCCGTTTTTACGCAGTTTCGCTTGGCGCTCGACCAATCGGTGCGCGTAGTAAATGGGTGCGGGCATCAGCACGTCGGTTTCATTGGAGGCGTAGCCAAACATCAAACCCTGGTCGCCAGCGCCCAGATCTTTGTCGTCGGCTTCGTCTACGCCAATGGCGATATCGACCGATTGTTTGCCAATTGCGTTCAGCACCGCGCACGAGGCGCCGTCGAAGCCAACTTCGCTGGAGTTGTAGCCGATATCCAGCACCACATCGCGAATTAAATCTTCCAGATCCACGTAGGTGCTGGTGCGCACTTCGCCGGCCACCACAACCATGCCGGTTTTCACCAAGGTTTCCACCGCGACGCGGGAGTCTTTGTCGTCGGTGAGAATGGCATCGAGTATGGCGTCGGAAATTTGATCGGCCATTTTATCGGGATGGCCTTCTGAGACGGACTCAGAGGTAAAGATGGCGTATTCAGACATGGTGCGTCTCCGTTAGGGTGAGCGAAAATTTATACGGCCAAATAAAACTGGCGAATTTGAATTTGAAATCCGTTGCGCAGGGCAAAATAACTGCTTTGGCCTTCGTCCAGGCCTGCGCGCCTGGCCCAGTGGCTAAAATCTTCTGGCTCAAAACCCTGCCACAGATCGCCGCAGGCGGCCTGCGCCCAAGGTTGTTCGTGCCGGCACAAATCGGTGATGACCAGTGAGCCGCCGGGCTTGAGCAATTTGGCCAGGTCTTGAAAAACCTCGGCCGGGCTGGGTGTGTGATGCAGCACCATGTTAATCACAACGCAATCGGCCTGGAGCGATTGCGCCAGCGCGGTGCGGGTATCGCCCAACAAAAACACCACATTACTCAGGCCCGGATTGTTGGTCTGCGCTTGCGCGAGCATCTCGGGCGCGTTGTCGAGCGCGGTCACCTGGGCAAACCGCTCTGCCAGCCAGGGCAGTAACTCGCCCGCGCCCGGTCCCACCTCCAGCGCGGTGGCCGCCGCGGGCCAGTGAATGCTGGCCAGTAATTCGCAGACGGCATCGCCGTAAATGGGAAAGCTGGCAATGAGATCTTGCTGGGCGCGAAATTTTTGGGCGTTTTCCGCAAAAAATTGTTGCGAGGTACGGCTGCGCATCTCGTACAAATTATCGAGCCGCTGCGCGCGCTCGGCACTCAGGGGCTGGCTGTCCAGGGTGGCCAACAATGCGCTTTTCACCTCGGTGAGCGGGTGGCCGGGCGCCAGGGGTTTGCGCCGATAGTAGATAGAATTGCCTTCGCGCCGGGTGGTCAACCAGTCGCCCTTGGTCAGAACCTTTAGGTGGTGGCTCATGCCCGACTGCTGCATGTCCAGTAGACCGGCCAGCTCTAACACACCAAAGGAATCCTGAGCCAGCAGCCGCAAAATCTCCAGGCGCAGTGGATCGGCGGCAGCCTTTAGCAGGCTGGAGAGCTGCTGAGGGTCGGCGGGCTGCACCTCGGCGGTGCTGGCAATGGCGGCAAGGGAGTGATTCATGGGGGCAGTGTAACAGCCTAAAATTCCTATATCAAAATATTTTGATATAGGTGCGGCAGGGTCTGACCGCTTGAATCTACCCAAGGTGTGGCATAGGTATGGGCCAGAACGCACCTATGGCCGTATAGTAAAGGGTCTGGCCGCCGATCCGAGCGGCAGCGAATGATTAACGAGGTGTGGGCGTGTTAAAGCAGTGGACGATAGGCGTACTGGCTGCGGTATTCGCCGTGGCGATGGCGGCCTGCGGTGGCGGCGGGGGCGGGGGCGGCGCCCCGGCCAATGCGGCGCCCGTGGCCGCCTTTAGCATTACCGCCAATAGCTTTAAGGCGCCGGCGACCGTTGCCTTTAACGGCGCGGGTTCCTTCGACAGCGACGGCAGCATTGCCAGCTACAGCTGGCAGTTTGGCGACGGATTTAACGCCACCGGCCAGGTGGTGTCGCACATTTACAGCGCGCCGGGCAACTACTCGGTGGTGTTGACGGTCACCGATAATGCCGGTCGGACCGGCACTCTCACCCAGTTGGTCGAGGTGTTGGGCAATCAATTGGCGGTGCCGGAGATTCAGGTGGATGCCACCAGCTTTACCGCGCCGGCGACGGTGAGTTTTGACGGCAGCGGTTCCCGCGACCCGGATGGCAGTATTGCCTCCTATCACTGGGACTTTGGCGATGGCGACATAGGCCAGGGGCCCGCGGTCAGTCACACCTACCAGCGAGTGGACACTTACACCGTGACCTTGACGCTCACCGACAGCGATGGCGAGCTCAGCAGTGCTACAACCAGCGTGCAGATTGTGGCGCCGCCCAGTGGTGCCTTTAGCCTGTCGGGCCGCGTCACCGCGTCGGCGCAAACGGCGGTCGACACCGACACCAACGACCCCTTTAGCACTGAAATCAGCAACGACAGCACCGGCCAGGCGCAGGCCCTGGCCAGCCAGGTGAACGTGAGTGGCTTTGTGGCCAAGACGGCCACGGGCAATACCGACAACGGCGACCGCTTTGCAAGCCAGCCCGATAGATCCGACTTTTACCGCGCCACGTTGACCCAGGGCCAAAAAATCTACCTGGAAATTGGCGATTGGGCCGATACAGCCGTGGACTTGGACCTCTACCTGTTCGACAGTCTTGGTAACCAGCTGGCCTTTTCGGTGGGCGAATCGGACACGGAAATGGTGACTGTGCCCCTGGATGGCGACTATCTGATTGAGGTGGTGGCTTACAGCGGTTTTTCCAATTACCAGTTGAGCTTGGAGCGCCCGCAAAGTGCCGCCCGCGCCGGAGTGGGCGCCATGAGCGATCGCGCGCCCGCCCGCGCCGGTGAAATCATTGTGGACTACGCGGGCAGCCTGGTGCTTGGACGCTCGGGCACGGCGGCGCGCGCAGCCCAGAAGGGCTTAACCCTAAGCCGCGGCGAACCGGGCGGGCCAACCCTGAACCATTTTGCGCTGTCGGCGCCGGCGGCGGAGGACCGCTATCTGACATCCATCCAGCTCAGCCCCTATGTACCGCGCACGGCGGCAGAGCTGCAGGCCTATCGGGATCGCTACCAGACCTTTATGAAAATTAAAGCGCTGCGCGCCGACGCCCAAGTGCGCAGTGCCAGCGCCAACTACGCGGTCAAACCCTACGCCATTCCGTCGGACCCGCGCTACATTCAGCAGTGGCACTACCCGCTGATTAATTTGCCTCAGGCCTGGGATGTCGCCACTGGCGCCGGTGTTATCGTCGCTGTGGTCGATACCGGGGTGTATTTGGCGCACGAGGATCTGAGTGGCCAGCTGTTGCCGGGTTACGATTTTATCAGCGATGCCAACAATTCACTCGATGGCGACGGCATGGACAGCAACCCCGACGATCCCGGCGATGGCGGGGTGGTAGGTGCCAGTTCCTGGCACGGTACCCACGTGGCCGGCACGGTGGCGGCGGCCACTAATAACACCACCGGCGGCGCCGGCGTAGCCTATGGTGCCAAGGTCATGCCCCTGCGGGCCCTAGGTAAGGAGGGCGGCAGTACCTTCGATATTCAACAGGCAGTGCTCTATGCCGCGCGCTTGGCCAATGCCTCTGGCCAGCTGCCCGACCAGCGGGCCCACGTATTGAACTTAAGCCTGGGTTGCCAGTTTTGCTTTTCCGCCTCGGAGCAATCGGTGTACCAGCAGGCGCGCGATGCAGGGGTGATCATTATCGCCGCCGCCGGCAATGAGAGCAGCACCGATCCCTCCTACCCGGCGGCCTATGCGGGTGTGGTGTCGGTGTCGGCCACCGATCGCTTCGACAATATCGCGCCCTATTCCAACACCGGCACGACCATCGACATTGCCGCCCCCGGCGGCGCCCAGCAATCGGGTGCGGTCAACGGCGTGCTCAGCACCTTGGTGGACGAATCCTCGGGCCAGCGCCGCAGCAGTTACGCCTTTTATCAGGGTACCTCCATGGCGGCGCCACACGTGGCGGGCGTAGCGGCGTTGATGGTGTCTATTTACCCCAGCCTGACACCGGCGGAATTCGACAGCGCCATCAGCAGCGGCGCCATCGTGGACGACAAGGGCGCAATCGGGCGCGACAACAGCTACGGCTACGGGCGCATCAACGCCTTAAAGGCGGTGGAGCACGCCACGGATCTCGCTGGTGGCACACTGCCGGCGACCTTGGTGGCCTCTGAAAACGCCATCGACTTTGGCAGCAATCTCGACCTCACCTCTGTCGAAATTACCAAGCAAGGTTCGGGCAGCGTGCGGGTGCTGGCCACGCGCACCAGCGCCAGTTGGCTGTCGGTGGCGGCCGAATCGGTGGATGCCGATGGCCTGGGCAGCTACCAAATTAGTGTGGAGCGCAGCGGGTTGCCCGATGGCCCCTATCAGGGCAGCGTCACCTTTACCGCCGACTCGGGTACCGAGCTGGTGATTCAGGTGTCCATGTACCAGGGGCTCAATGTGTCCACCGAGGGCGCCGGACATCTGTGGATACTCTTGCTGAACGAAGACTTCGCGCTGGTGGATCAGGTGGATCTGGAGCCAGACCTTAACGGCAATTACGACTACCAATTTACCGGCGTACCGGCCGGTGATTATTACCTGGTGGCGGGCACCGACTCCGACAACGATTTGGTGCTGTGCGATGCGGGCGAAGTGTGCGGCGCCTATCCCACTGTGGGCCTGGCCAGCAAAGTGCGTCTCACGGCCGATACCTCAGGGGCTGATTTTCTGGTGTTGATGGGCAGCGCTCTGGCCAGGGAGGCGTCGGCTAGCCAGCAGAGTTTAAGCACTGGCCCGGTCATCCTCCGCAGACCCTGAACGCGGGCAAAGCAGACCGGTGGCGGTCTGCGTCCTTGAGTTCTAATCGGCTAAGCCCAGCGGGCAGCGCTGCCCGCTAATTTTCTCCGTCAGTTTTGCTCGATGGAAAAACGCAGCCGCTCGCGCAGGTTGGTAGTGGCTATGGGCTCGTCGTCTACCATTTGGGGCCGAAACTTCCACTTGGCCACCGCCGCCAGGGCCGCCTTTTCAAACACCCCCTCTGGCTCGGCGTGCAGTATGTGCAGGTTGGTGGTGGTGCCGTAGGCGGTGACGTCGTAGGCCACATCCACAAAGCCTTCAATGCCGCGCTGCAGCGCGCGGCGTGGGTACACGGGCGCAATCATCACCTGTTTTACCAAGTTGCCACCGCCCAGGCCGATGCTGGGAATTACGTCGGTGAGCGGGGGTTTGCTGAAGCCGGGCACCAGGCCGGTAACGCTGTTGTCGCCCAGCGACAGCTCAAAGTCGGGCAGCTCCGGTACGGCTTCCGGTTCGGGAATTTTCTTCGGTTGCTCGTATTCATTTTTAATGGGTTCCCGGTCTTTCATGACGATCTCAATGACGGGCGCGCTGTCGGTTACATCGGGCTCGCTATAGTCCCGATCGATCAGCACATGCATGCCGTAAATTAGCGTGATGGTGGTGAGTGCCGCCGTGGGTAGCGCACCGGCGATGCGAAATTCGGGGCGAGCGAAAGTTGTGGTGTTCATAGACACCCTCCTTAATGTTGCGATTGAGGTTTAAAGGCGACGCGCGCGCGTCAAAGGCAGGACAGTGATCAGGTGTCCGGTGGTTCAGTGAGAATGCGAAAGCGGTATTCTTCGGTGAGACCCGTGAGCGTAAACGGCTGCTGGTGCAGCGTGGGGCGGGCAAAGCGCGACTGGGCCAGGGCGTCGGCGGCGGCCTGGGCCAGCAGACTATTGGCTTGGCCGAGCACCCGAATATCCTGTGCGCGCCCCTCTGGGTTAATGGCAAAGGTCAGGGTCACTGTGCCCTCTATGCCGCGCGCCAGTGCGCGTTTGGGGTAGCTGGGGGTCACCAATTCGAGCGGCAACACATTGGGCAGCTGCGGCCGCCCCACTTGTATTTCCGTGGCCGGTGCAGGGCGAGTCAGCGACACGCTGTTGCTGGCGACTACGCGCACCGTTTCCATGGGGGCAACCGCCAGTGGCTGCCGCGCAACTTGAGTAAAGGCGGCCCGTTGCGCGCTCATGGCCTGAGCGGATGGGGTGTGAGTTCTTGTGGATGGCGTTTCGGTGCTTGGCGCGGGGACTTCCTTCGGCAAAAGGGTGACCAGTAGCGCGGGGCGCTGTGGCGCGGCTAACAGCGCGGGTTGCAATTGCACGGCGCCCAGCAACAGGGCGCTGAGCCCAACCACCAACAAACCCTGCAATAGCGATTGCGGTTCGCGGGGCTGGCGATCCAGGCTGCCGTCGAGCAACAGGTTTACGCGCTGGAATAGCGGCGAGCCGTTGAGCGCCTGCGTGGGTAAATCCAGTTGACGCAGCGCCTTGGCGCTTTGCAGTAACAGGTCGGCGTAATCGGCGCTGCGTCCCTGGTGCGCCAGCACCCAGTCGTCGGTGGCGCGTTCGGCTTGCTCGGCCTGTTGGCGCGCCAGCCACCACACGGGGGGCAAAAACCAAAAGAGCGCACACACCAGTCGCGTGAGCTGGCGCACCAGCCAGTCGCCGCGCTGAATGTGGCCCAGCTCGTGCAGTAAGGCGAGTGTTTGGGCGCTATCGGGTTGCGCAAAAAAATCTATCGGCAGCAGGATGACGGGGCGCTGCCAACCCCAGGTCCGCGGGCAGCTGATCGCCGGGCTTACGACGACCTGTGGGCGGCGGCGCAGACGCGTGAGATGTGTCAGTTTGGGCAGCGCGATTGGCGTGGCTGCCAGCGCCTCTCGGCTCACTTGCGCGAGCAGTCCCAGCCCCAAGGCTTGGTAAAACAGCAAAAACAGCAGGCCAAACAGATAGAAACTGAGCAGGGCGGTGGCGCTGGCTGTGTGCAGCAACTGACCGCTCGGTTGCCGCCACATATCGCTGGCCTGGCTCAGCCAGTTGCTGTTAAAGGCGATGGCCGGCAGGGTGCAGCTCAACAGTAACAACAGCGGCAGGCCCCAGAGCAGTGCCGTGGTCAGCAGGTGCTGGTGGCTGGCGGAGCGGTTGCCCTCCTGCCGAATCAACTGCCACGCCAGTGCAATCAGCAGCAGCGGTTTTACGGTCAGCGTCAGTAGCAGGTTGATGGTGAGCATGGCGTCTCCTGTCCGTGGGCTGCGGCGTTTAGGTGTTGCGCTTTTTTGCGCGCGCCTTGGCGATGGCTTGCTCGAGCGCGTCCAGCTCGGCGTCGGTTAATTCCTCACCCTTTTCGCCCAACAAGGCATTGGCGGCCTTGGCGATGGAGCCGTCAAAAAACGTTCGCAACATGCGCGACAGGGCCGAGCTCTGCGCCGCCTCGCGCGCCTGAGCGGGTTGGTACACATATTTGGCGCCCTCCTGCCGGTGTTTTACCAGCCCCTTGTCGATCATGCGCGCCAACAGCGCCCGCACCGACGAATAACTGGGCGGGTCGGGCATGAGCGATTGCACCTGTTGGGCACTGGCCTCACCGGCTTGGTAAAGCACATCCAGAATTTCTCGCTCGCGGCGACTGATTTTGGTTTTTGTCATAACAATTTCCTCGTATGCTAAAAAAATAGCATCATGCTAAAAATTTAGCAATGTCTGACGCTAAAAGTTTTCGCGCACAAAAAAGCCCCGACCAGCGGGGCGAAGGTAAGGAAGCCTGAGGGTTATTGCAGGTAGGCGTCTTGAAGCATCAAGCGCTGCCAATCCTTGCCATTGGGCGATCGCCAAAAGCCGTAGGTGCGGTTGTCGTCGGCGCCGCTGGTCACGTACAGGTAAGCCATGCCGTCGAGCACGGCAATTTGGGGTAGCAAGCGGCGACCCAGTAACGTGCTGTTGAGTTCGAGTTCCCAGCTCACGCCGTCGGCGCTGGACCAGACATCCGTGTAGTGCAAGAAGGTTTCGTTGGACCAGCCGCCAATCAACCAAAGGCGGCCGCCCTGTGTCCACAGGGCGGCGTGGGTGCGGTGTTTATAGGGTACATTGTCCAGCTCTTTCACCCAGGTACTGCCGTCCACACTGGAGTGGAGATCCTTCGGATAAACAAAGCCGTTTTGTCCGCCAGTCACCCATAGCTTGCCGTTAAACGAAGCGACTGCGTAGGTGCTGCGCGCCAGAATGTCGTTGCTGCCCGCCAGCGACCAGTTGATACCGTCGGCGCTGGACCAGATGTCGTTGGCTTTGCTGTTGTCGGCGGTATTACTGCCCCCCATGACCCACAACTTGCCGTTGTGCTCCACCATATAAGTAAAGGTGCGCGATGAGAAAGCCGGTAGCTGGTCGACGCTAACCCAGCCTGCGGAGGCGTCGAAATAGTGGCTGCGCTGACCGTCCCTGGTATCGGTTTGAATCAGCCAAAGTTTGCCCTTGAAGTACGCAAAGTGACCGCCATCTCTGCGGCCAGGCGGTGTCGCGCGCTCGCTCCAGTGTACTCCGTCGGTGGATGCCAGCATCTGGCCTTCGCGGCCGCCATCACTTTGCACGATTGACCAGAGCATACCGTCGCCCGCCACCAATTTGCCCGGGTAGGGCTTGCCAATATGGCGATCGCTGACGATGCCCCAGCTGTCGCCGAGGTGGGCAAAAATGTGCTCGCTCACTTCGGTGGGGCTGTTGATGTTGCCACCCATAATCAACAACTGGCCGTTAAAGGATTGAAGCGCGGCATTGGTCAATTGGGCCACGGGAAGCGGCGCGCCGGCCTGCCAGTTAACACCGTCGGTGGTGTGCCAAGTGCGCTCGGAAACCCCCTCAATCAGCCAGAGTTTACCGTCGTGTGCGGCCGCGCCGCCCAAGCCACTGCCTGTGTCGAAGGGCGGCGTGGCGGCTACCGTGGTCCAGCTGATGCCATCGGTGGAGCTCAGCACACGGCCAAAGCCGTCGCCGGCGTCGCCACCGATCAACCAGAGTTTGCCGTTAAAAATTTGACCGTGCGCATGCTTTGCAAAGGCTTGGTTGTCGGCAATCTGGGTCCAGCTGATGCCATCTGCCGAACGCCAAACGTCTTTCAGCGTCGAGCCGTCCTGGCTGTCGCCGCCAATCAAATACAGGTGGCCGCCGAGGCTTAGCAATTGTGCGTGGGAGCGCCGGCCAAAGGGCGCACTGGTGACTTCTTTAGTCCAGCCGGCGCCACTGCTACTGGACCAGATGGCTGCGTCGGGGCCGCCGCCAATCAGCCAGAGTTTGTTGTTAAAACCGATCACGCTGTGGTGCCGGCGGCTGCCCGTGCTGGATTCGAAAGCATTTTGTCGAGTGAATTGCACGCCGTTGGCCGAGCGCCAGACGTTGATATGACTGCTGGTGTTGTAATTGGACCCGCCCACCAGATAGAGGTAGCCATTCAGTGCAGCGGTTTTCAGGCCCGAGCGAGCGCTCCAGCGCAAAATTTGGGTGGGCATGTTGGCGGTGTGCTCGCCGTGGCGGAACTGGTAGTAACTGGTTTGATTGCCGGCAAAGCTGAACTCCTCTTCCGGCAGCGCGCCAATGGTGCGTTTGGTGCCATTGGTGCAGGCCGATATGTCGTCCATATTGCAACTGGCGGTGTTACTGGCGGCCCACTCGATACCTTGTGCGGCGGGATCAAACTGCACCCTGGCTCTGTCGCTACCGACCCAGGCGGCCATGGCAATCTGGCGATCGACGGAGTGCAATTCAATGCTGGCGCTAGCGGCGCTGTATTTTTCATCGGCGGCTTTAGTTGCGGTAATGGTGGCCTCGCCGCGCGCGTGCACGGTGATTTCGCCACTGTCCGCAACGCTGGCGATGGCAGTGTCGCTGCTGCTGTAACTCACGGCTCCGGTGCCTGGCCCATCGGTCAGCGCCGGCGATTGGACTTCTCCAGTCAGCATCTTCAGTGGGCCAGTGGTGCTAAAGGCAATGGTTTGCGGGTGCTTGTCTACGGTGAGCAGGTAGCTGGCTGTGGCCTGGGCGTATTTTCTGTCGGCGGCTTTAGTGGCGGTAATCGTGGCGGTGCCTGCAGTTGCTGCCAACAGGCTGCCGTCGGCGTCGACGGTGGCAACGGCGGTGTTGTCGCTGGCATAGCTTAGCGCACCGGTACCGGGGCTGCTGCCGACAGCGTTGCTGAATATGTCATCCACCAGTACCGTCTGGTCGCCGGCCTGCTCAAAGGTCAGTGTTTGCGCGTGGCGTTCGACGTCTACGTTAAAACTGGCCGTGGCCGCCGCGTACTTGTGGTCGGCGGCCTTGGTGGCGGTGATGGTGGTGGCTCCGGCCCCCGCTGCGGTCAGCTTGCCGGCGGCGTCCACACTGACGACCGCTGTGTCGGCACTGCTGTAGCTTAAATCGCCCGAGCCGAGGTCGCCGCTAACGGCGTTGCTGAGGGTGTCGTCCACCAACAGTGTCTGGTCGCCTGCGTGCTCAAAAGTCAGCGTTTGTGGGTGGCGCTCTACGGTCACACTATAGCTGGCCGTGGCCGCCGCGTATTTGCGGTCGGCGGCTTTGGTGGCGGTGATAGTGGCGGTGCCCGCACCCGCGGCGGTCAGGCTGCCGGCGGCATCGACGCTGGCAACGGCAGTGTTCGTGCTGCTGTAGCTAAGGCTGCCGGTGCCGGTGTCGCCGGTGACGGCGTTATCGAGGGTGTCTTCCACGCGCAGGGTTTGGGCGCCGCTGTGGGTGAAGGCGAGCGACTGGTCATAGCGGGAAACGTCGATGCTGTAGCTGGCCGAGGCGGCGGGATACTGGTCGGTGGCGGGCCGAGTGGCCGTGACAGCAACAGTGCCGGCGGCTAGCAGGGTGACGGTGCCAGCGGCGTCCACGCTCGCCAGGCTGGAGTCAGACACCGAGTAAGTGATAACACCGGCGCCATCGCTGGCACTGGCGGGGTTGCTCAGGACATCGTCAACCTTGCGCGCCAGCGGGCCGGGCGCGGCAAAGCTGAGAGTTGCCGCGAGGGGGAGCGCCGTTACTTGAAAGCTGGTGGCGGCGGCGGCGTACTGGCCGTCGGCGGCCTGGCTGACTTGGATAGTGGCCTGACCCACCGCCAGCAGTGTCACCAGGCCAGCGCTGTTAACGGCGGCAATTGCGGGGTGGCTGCTGGCATAGGTGAAGGCACCGCTGCCCGGGCTTGTGACGTTGTTCGACAATTGGGAGCCGACGGTGCCCGACAGCGCACTGCCGTTGCTCAATGTCAGGGTTTGCGGCAGTCGCGTCACCGTGACCTGTAATTCGGCGGCACCGGTTAAATAGGCGCTGGTCTCAGCGCTCTGGGCCTGGATGACAGTGGTACCCGCAGACACGGCGGTAACGCGTCCATCACTGGTGACACTGGCAATGCTCGGATCTTGGCTGCTGTAGCTGAGGGCGCCGCCGCTATTGGTGGTGGCGCTAACCGTATGGTTGGCGGTGGCGGCCAGCGTCAGTGTGGCCGTTTCAAAGTGAGTATTGGCCGCCCGTTTGGCGACGGTGATCGGCAGCGTGAGGGTGGCGCGCTGATAGGTTGCGTCGGCCGGTGCAGTCACGGTGATTTGCGTACTGCCTGCACTCACAGCGGTCAGGGTACCGTCGCTGTCAACGGTGGCAACCCCCTCGTCCCCAATGCTAAAAGTGAGAACTCCCGCACTATCTGCAGAGGCGCTAGTAGTACGCACGTCCCCTACTTGCAGTTCGATCGTACCGGATTCACTGAAGCTGATGGTTTGGCTTTGCAGCGGGGTATCGCCGCTCGCGGCCGGCTCTTCGGAGCCGGCGCCACCACAGGCGGCAAGCGCTAAGATGCTGATTAATAACAGAAAAATTTTGGTAAAGCGCGTTGGCATGGTCATGTCCTTATGGTTGTGCACAGGCGAATCAGGCGAGTAGCTGAAGTGCGGCGTCCGGTGCCGGGTGCGGTATGAATCGTGAAAGCGCGCCGAACCTAACAAAGCACCTTAAAACTGCAAGCGATTTTTTGGCGCCGCGAAACCGGTGCGCAGGCCCGCCATCGCGCGAGGGGTGCGACAGTTATTTGCCCCGTGATTAAGAAATAAACACCTGTTTGACCTTTACGCCCCCCGCCCGTTACGCGAAAATAGCGCCCCTTTTAAGCCCCTGCCGTTTTGGTGGGTCGCCCGCTGTTTTTTGCCTTACACAGGAGCCTTTCCATGGCCTCACGCAATGATCTCGCCAATGCTATCCGTGCCCTCAGCATGGACGCCGTCCAGAAAGCCAAGTCCGGTCACCCCGGTGCCCCCATGGGCATGGCCGACATTGCCGAGGTGCTGTGGAACGATTATTTGAGCCACAACCCGGCCAACCCCAACTGGGTAGACCGCGACCGCTTTGTGCTGTCGAACGGCCACGGTTCCATGTTGATTTACTCCCTGCTGCACCTGTCGGGCTACGACCTGCCCATGGCCGAGCTGAAGCAGTTCCGCCAGTTGCACTCCAAGACCCCGGGCCACCCCGAGTACGGCTACGCGCCGGGCGTTGAAACCACCACCGGCCCCCTTGGCCAGGGCATCGCCAACGCCGTGGGTATGGCGGTGGCCGAGAAAACCCTGGCCGCGCAGTTCAACCGCGACGGCCACGCCATCGTGGATCACTACACCTACTGCTTCCTGGGCGATGGCTGCATGATGGAGGGTATCTCCCACGAAGTGGCTTCCCTGGCCGGCACCTTGGGCCTTGGCAAACTGATCGCCTTCTACGACGACAACGGCATTTCCATCGACGGCGAAGTGGAAGGCTGGTTTACCGACGACACGCCCAAGCGTTTCGAAGCTTACGGCTGGCAGGTGATTCCCGCGGTGGACGGCCACGACAGCGCCGCCATTAAAGCGGCCATTGAAGCGGCGCGCGCGGAGAGCGATAAGCCCACACTGATTTGCTGCAAAACCATTATCGGTTTCGGTTCGCCCAACAAGCAGGGCAAAGAGGATTGCCACGGCGCGCCACTGGGCGACGACGAAATCGCCCTGACCCGCGAAAAACTGGGCTGGTCGCACGCGCCCTTCGAAATTCCCGCCGATATCTACGCCGGTTGGGACGCCAAGGCCAAAGGTGCCGAGCGCGAGCAGGGCTGGAACGCTAAGTTCGAGGCCTACAAAGCTGCACACCCAGAACTGGCCGCCGAGTTTGAGCGCCGCGTGATCAAGGGCGAACTGCCCGCCGATTTCGCCGCCAAGGCCGAGGCCTTTATTAAAGACACCCAGGCCAAGGGCGATAAAATTGCCTCGCGCAAGGCGTCGCAAAACACCCTGAATGCCTTTGGCCCCCTGTTGCCCGAACTGCTGGGCGGCTCCGCCGATCTGGCCGGTTCCAACCTCACCCTGTGGAGCGGCTGTAAGGGCCTGACCGCAGAGGACACCAGCGGCAACTACATTTACTACGGCGTGCGCGAATTCGGCATGGCAGCCATCATGAACGGTGTGGCCCTGCACGGCGGCTTTGTGCCCTACGGCGCTACCTTCCTAATGTTCATGGAATACGCCCGCAACGCCGTGCGCATGGCGGCGCTGATGAAACAACAGAGCATTTTTGTATTCACCCACGACTCCATTGGCCAGGGTGAAGACGGCCCCACGCACCAGCCCATCGAGCAAATTGCCAACCTGCGCATGACGCCCAACCTGAACACCTGGCGCCCTGCCGATGGCACCGAATCGGCTGTGGCCTGGAAGGCCGCCGTCGAGCGCAAGGACGGCCCCACTGCACTGGTATTCAGCCGCCAAAACCTGGACCCCATCGCGCGCACCGACGCGCAGGTATCCGACATCGCCCGTGGCGGTTACATCCTGAAAGACTGTGACGGCGAGCCAGAGGCCATCATCATTGGCACCGGCTCCGAAGTGTCGCTGGCCCTGGCCGCAGCCGACCAGTTAACCGCCGCCGGCCGCAAGGTGCGAGTGGTGTCCATGCCGTGCACCAACGTGTTCGACCAGCAGGATGCCCTGTACAAAGAGCAGGTACTGCCCCTGTCGGTACTGCCGCGCGTTGCAGTAGAAGCGGCACACGTGGACTACTGGTGGAAATACGTGGGCCTGGATGGCCGCGTGGTGGGCATGACCACCTTTGGTGAATCGGCACCTGGCGCCGCGCTGATGGAGCACTTTGGCTTTACCGTCGACAATGTGGTGGCCGCCGTTGAAGAGTTGTTGGATTAACACGGCACGCGAGACAGGGCGCTTATGACCGTTCGCGTCGCCATTAATGGCTACGGCCGCATTGGCCGCTCGGTGCTGCGCGCGCTGTTTGAAGCCCAGCAGGCCGGTCGCGCTGGCAATCTTGAATTGGTGGCCATTAACGAGCTGGCCGATGGGGCTACCATTGCGCACCTGACCCGCTACGACTCCACCCACGGCCGCTTTGGCGGCCCGGTGGAGCTTAAGGGCGAGGGCGCGATTCGCATCGCCCACTGGGACATTACACTCATACACGAAGAAGACCCGCGCAAATTGCCCTGGCGCGAACTCAAGATCGATTTGGTGCTTGAGTGCACCGGCACCTTTAGCGATCGCGCCACGGCGCAGCTGCACATAGACGCCGGCGCCAAACACCTGTTGTTTTCGCACCCGGCCACCAACGAGGTGGATGCCACTATCGTTTATGGGTTTAACCACCACGCGCTGCAGGGCGCACAGACCATTGTCTCCAACGCCAGTTGTTCCACCAATTGCATCGTGCCGGTGATTTACTCGCTGCACGAAGCGCTCGGCATTCGCTCGGGCATGCTCACCACCATCCACTCGGCCATGAACGATCAGCCGGTGATCGACGCCTATCACCACACGGATTTGCGCAAAACCCGCTCGGCGTTTCAGTCGATTATTCCGGTGGAAACCGGTTTGGCTTTGGGGATTGACCGCCTGCTGCCCGAATTGGCCGGCAAGTTTGAGGCCCAGGCCATGCGCGTGCCGGTGGTCAACGTGTCGGCTATCGATTTGAATTTGGTGGTGGAGCAGGCCACAGACGCGCAGGCCGTAAACGAAATTTTGCGCAACGCGGCGGCCCAACACTTCAGCGGCGTGCTGGGCTATACCGACGAGCTATTGGCCAGCTGGGATTTTAACCACGACAGCCGCTCGGGCATTGTCGACGGCGGCCAGACCCGCGTGGCCGGTCGCCACCACGTGAAAGTGTTGACCTGGTTCGATAACGAGTGGGGCTTTGCCAACCGCATGTTGGATACCGCCAGCTACTGGGCCGAATACTTTTAGCGACACCCATAACAACGATATTTTCAGTCACAATTTTTTGAATCGAAAGAGGAATGCTCCAATGGCTGTGAAGCTGATGAAGGATCTGGATCTGTCGGGCAAGCGAGTGCTGATTCGCGAAGACCTGAACGTGCCGGTAAAAGACGGCAAAGTGACCAGTGACGCGCGCATCCGCGCCGCATTGCCCACCATTAAAGCCGCCGTGGCCGCCGGCGCCAAGGTGCTGCTGATGTCGCACCTGGGGCGTCCGGAAGAGGGCGTCTACGACGAGGCCAGCTCACTTAAACCGGTGGCGCTGCACCTGGGTAAACTGCTGGGCTGTGACGTACCCGTGGTTAAAGACTGGCAGGCCGGTGTGGAAGTGGGTGCCGGTGCCGTGGTCATGTTGGAAAACGTGCGCTTCAACATTGGCGAGAAAAAAGACGACGAGACTTTGGCCAAGGCCTACGCTGGCCTGTGCGATATCTTCGTGATGGATGCCTTTGGCACCGCCCACCGCGCCCAGGCCTCTACCCACGGCGTGGCCAAATTTGCGCCCGTGGCTTGCGCCGGCCCCCTGCTGGCGGCGGAGCTAGACGCGCTGGAAAAGGCTTTGGCCAAGCCCGAGCGCCCGCTGGTGGCCATTGTGGGTGGCTCAAAAGTGTCCACCAAGCTCACGGTGTTGGAGTCTTTGTCCGACAAAGTGGACCAACTGATTGTGGGCGGCGGCATCGCCAACACCTTCTTGGCGGCCAGCGGCAAACCCGTGGGCAAATCCTTGTGCGAACACGACCTGATCGACACCGCCAAGGCGCTGATGGCGAAAACCCACATCCCCGTGCCCGTGGACGTGGTCACCGGTAAAGAATTTAGCGAGACCGCCGTGGCCTCGGCCAAAGCGGCCGATGCCGTCGAGGCCGACGACATGATCTTCGACATAGGCGCAGAGACCAGTGCGCAACTGGCCGAGATACTGAAAACCGCCAAAACCATCATTTGGAACGGCCCGGTGGGGGTGTTCGAGTTCGATCAGTTTGGCGCGGGCACTCAGGCCCTGGCGCAGGCCATAGCCGAATCCAGCGCGTTTTCTATTGCCGGCGGTGGCGACACCCTGGCGGCCGTGGATAAGTATGGCATCGCCGAGCAGGTGTCCTATATTTCCACCGGTGGTGGCGCTTTCCTGGAGTATGTCGAGGGCAAGGTACTGCCTGCGGTGGCGATGCTGGAGTCGCGCGCTGCCGAGTAATGGGCAACAGCCGTGGGTGCGGCGCCAACCGTGGCGCCGCATCCACTCGCGTAGGCTCAGTTGCACGCCAGGCGCCAATAGCGCGTAGCACAGCAAAAATAAAACCATAAAAAATTGAAGTAAATAAAGGCCGCAGAGTCTTAGACAGCATAGTTAGAACTAGACCGGTAAACCGGCACTACACTTAACGAGAGCAGCGGGCCCCAAGCCCGCTGCAAGAGAAACGAGAAGGAACCAACCATGGCCTTAATCAGCTTACGTCAGATGCTGGATCACGCCGCCGAACACAACTACGGTGTGCCGGCATTTAACGTCAATAACCTCGAGCAAA
>NZ_JBTUOC010000018.1:0-16499 GCF_058345725.1 Simiduia sp.
ATCGCGCTGGCGGCCGCCAATACCGACACCATCATGCCCGGCTTTACCCATTTGCAAACCGCGCAGCCAGTCACCTTTGGCCACCACCTGCTGGCCTGGAACGAAATGTTAGAGCGCGACTACGGTCGCTTGATGGACTGCCGCAAGCGCGTCAATCAATCGCCCCTGGGCGCGGCTGCGCTGGCCGGCACCACCTACCCCATCGATCGCGCGCGCACCGCTGAATTGCTGGGTTTCGAGGCGCCCACCCAAAACTCCCTGGACTCGGTATCCGACCGCGACTTCGGCATCGAATTCTGTGCCTTTGCCGCGCTGTTGATGACCCACCTTTCGCGCGCTAGCGAAGAATTGGTGCTGTGGACGTCGGCACAGTTTAATTTTATCGATCTGCCCGATCGCTTCTGCACCGGCAGCTCGATTATGCCGCAAAAGAAAAACCCCGATGTGCCGGAGCTGGTGCGCGGCAAGACCGGGCGCGTCAACGGCCATCTGATTTCGCTATTAACCCTGATGAAGTCCCAGCCGCTGGCCTACAACAAAGACAACCAAGAAGATAAAGAGCCGCTGTTCGACGCCATCGACACTGTAAAAGACTGTCTGCGCGCCTTTGCCGATATGGTGCCCGCCATAGTGCCGCGCAAGGCCGAGATGCTAGAGGCCGCCAAGCGGGGATTCTCCACCGCCACCGACCTGGCCGACTACCTGGTGCGCAAGGGCGTCGCCTTCCGAGACGCCCACGAAATCGTGGGCCAAAGCGTGGCCTACGGCATTCAACAGGGCAAAGACCTGTCGGAAATGCAGTTGGCGGAATTGCGCCAGTTTTCCGACATCATCGAACAGGATGTATTTGACGTACTGACCCTGGAAGGCTCGGTGGCCGCGCGCGACCACATAGGCGGTACCGCACCCGCACAGGTGCGCGCCGCCTGCTCTCGCGCCCAGGCCCGCCTGGCTGAGCGCTAACAGCTGCCACAGGCGCGGCGGCGCATTGCCGCCGGCGCGCCTATACTAAAGCGGCTGACTTTGTAGCGAAGACCTATGGCCGCCGACGATCAGATCGACAAACTGCTGACTACTATCGAATTACTGAAGGCCGAAAACCGCGAACTGCAGTCGGCTTTGTCCTCTTGTGCCTCGGGCTTGCAAACCACGCTGGATCACGACGCCTTTTTTGAGCACTGGGCGAGTCGACTGTCGCGCCCGGAGCTCAGCAAAGATATTCACCTAGCCACCGCGGCGTTAAATCTGCACTTAAACATCGATTTTCTGACTCTGTTTAACTACGACGCTAATGCCCAACGATTTAGCTACCAGATTGGCTACCCGCCGCGCGAAGCCGACGATACTGATGCCAACGCCCCCAGCCTAAAGTACCCCTGGATATTTCAACGGGCCCGCCAGCAGCAGCCTGTGGTTATTTATCATCGCGACGAGTTACCACCAGAGGCCCAGGAAGACCGCGAAACACTCGCCAAGCACGATATCGAAGCCCTGGTGGTAATTCCCCATTTCAACGCCAATGGGCTAGTGGGCATCGGCACCTACGGCATGAACAAATGCCGGTTCCGCTGGCAGGCGAACCAGATAAAGCTGGTCACAGATTTCACTAAAATCGCCTTTAGCCACTTGGCGCAGCAACAGTTACTGAGCGAGCAAGTCATAGGTAGCGAGGTACTGCAGAGCGTGCTCGACTCAGTGCAGGTGGGCTTCTCAGTTTGGGAGCGAGACACAAATAAAGTCACCTATTCGCCCAACTGCGCCAAATTGCTGGGCTACCCGACCGACACCCCGGTCGATTTATTTTCCCGCGTACACCCGGAAGATCAGGGCCTGGTGACCCAAAAGGTCAACCACACCATCCGCACGGGCGAGCATCACAGCGTCACTTACCGGGTCTTGGACGCGCGGCAAAAAAGCCATTGGTACCAACAAAAATCCAGCATCATCCGCACCGACGACAAGGGCCAGGTGATTCGGCTGGTGAACAGCTTCGTCAATATCGACGAGGAGCAACGGGCGAAATCCGAGCGGCGCCGGGTCCGACAGCTGGAGTCAAAGCTGGCGCGGCTGGTGGTGGAAGTACACAGCGATGGCGAGGATCAAGCCCGCCGCTTTGGCGAAGCCATCAGTACGCTCGGGCAACTGCTGCAGTCCGAGCGCTGTTTTATCTGCTACCGCAGCCCGAGCACCAACGAGTTAATTTTGCGCTATGAATGGCACCACCCCGACGTGCCCGGCATCGCCGCCCACATCGCCAAGCACCGACAATCCCCACTGGCCTATTTAACGGGCGATACGCTGCTGGCCATAGACAGGGTCGGCCCGGAACACCGCGCCACTATTCCGGACGGCGACCTGAGCCAATCGGCGATGATCGTGCCGCTGCACGCCATCCAACAGTTTTCGGCATTTTTAGTGCTGCAGCGGATACACCAACCCCTGCGCTGGAGCGCCAGCGACAAGCGCTTTGCCACCACCATCGCCGATGCCCTGGGCAGCCGCTACGTACGCAACAAGCTCACCGAGCGGCTGATGCGCAGCGAACAGCGCTTTCGCGATGCCATGGAAACCACCGAGGACGGTATCTGGGAGTGGGACCTGGAAACCGACGCGATCTACCTGAGCCCCGGCCTCGTGCGCATGGCCGGCTACCAGCCGGGGGATTTGCCCAGCAACGGCGAAACCCTGCGCCAACTGGTGCACCCAGATGACCAGCCCAAGATTCAGCAGGAATTTGCCAAGCTTAAAAACAACCAGGTGCCCTTTGAGGAAGGGCTCATCCGCTGGCGCCACAAAAATGGGCGCACGCTCTGGATTTATGGCCGCGCCCGCTGCGTGGAGCGCTACTCCGACGGCCGCATAAAGCGGTTGCTGGCAGTAGTCAGCAATCACACGCGCATCATGGATCAGCAGGAAGCCCTCAAAATTGCCCGCCAGCGCGCGGACGACGCCAACGTCGCCAAATCGGAATTTTTGGCCCGCATGAGTCACGAAATCCGCACGCCCATGAACGCCATCATCGGCATGACTCACCTGGCCAGGGACACCGCCCTCGACGAGCAGCAGCGCAGCTACCTGGAACACATAGATCAAGCCTCCACGGCGCTGTTACACATCATTAACGAGGTCTTGGACTTCTCCAAAATCGAGGCTGGCAAACTGGCCCTGGAAGCCCTGCCATTTCGATTTGAAACCTTGTTCGACCAGCTGGACAAACTCTTGAGCCTGCGCGCCAGCGACAAAGGCATCGAATTGTTGTTTCAACCAGACCCCGAAATTCCCGAGTTGCTGGTGGGCGACTCACTGCGTCTGGGCCAGATACTCACCAACCTCACCACCAATGCCATTAAATTCACGCACCAGGGGCAGGTGTTAGTCAAAGCCCGGCTGGTCAGCCAAACGGATCGACAGCTGCGCATTGAGTTTTCCGTCACCGATACCGGAATTGGCATCTCCGAGGCCCAGCAGGCACTGCTGTTCAACCCATTCACCCAGGCCGACGGCTCTACCACACGGCGCTTTGGCGGCACTGGCCTTGGGCTGTCCATATCGCAGCGATTGGCGAAGCTAATGGGCGGTGAAATTACCGTCACCAGCGAGCCCGAACAAGGCAGCTGCTTTGCCATGACCCTAAGCCTGCAACCCTGCCAACAGCAGGATGTGGACGCCTCCGGAAGTCTACAGCTAGATGGGCTGCGCGCCTTGATTGTGGACGACAACCCCACGGCCCGCGAAGTGATCGAGGCCACGGCCCGATCTCTAAAGCTGGTCACGCAAGTGGTGGACAGCGGCAAACAGGCGCTGGCCGCCGTGCGCAATGCCAACCAGCCCTTCGACCTCGTGCTGATGGACTATGCCATGCCCGACATGGACGGCTTGAGCGCCAGCCGCGCGATTCGCGACCAGTGCCCCGCCACGCCACCGCTGATCATCATGGTATCGGCCAGTGATCGCGAATCGGTGCTGGACGCCCAAACCCAACACCTGGTGGACGGCTACCTCGACAAGCCGGTCACCCAATCTCGCCTCTACCAGGCCATCGCCAGGGTGAAAGGCGGCGCGCACGCTGCCACGCCAACGGACGACACCGGCCCGCAAGCCTGGCCGGAGCTGGCCGATGTACGGGTGCTGCTGGTGGAGGACAACCCGGTCAATCAGAAAGTGGCCCAAGGCCTGCTGAGCCGCCAGGGGGTCATTTGCGAACTGGCCAGCAATGGGCAGGAGGGCATAGATCTGTTGTTGGCCAAAGGGCCCAGCCACTATGCGCTGGTGCTCATGGATGTGGAAATGCCCTTGGTGGATGGCTACCAGGCCACACGCTTTATTCGGGCCAAACCGGAATTCAACCAATTGCCCATCGTCGCCATGACCGCCCACGCCATGAAATCGGACCAGGAAAAGTGCCTGCAGGCCGGCATGGACGCCTTTATCCACAAGCCCATCAAACCGCAAAGCCTGTACCAGAGCTTGGCCGATCTATTGAAGCCATGCTGACTGCCCCCCAACGGGCTGTGCCATCCTGGTCTAAACTGATAAATCTGACGGGCCCCGGCCCACGTATCTTCGGCTGCAACACTGCCGAACAGCGTTCAGGTAACTCATGGACAAACACCCCGAGGGAAATGGCGAGCTGGCGCGCGCTCAGGCGCGTATCCGGGCGCTAGAGGCGCAGCTGGCCGCACAGACGGCACCGGCCAACCCACGGCTGGGCGACTTAGCCGAAGCCGAGGCTTGGCTGCGCCAAATCATCACGGAAATGTTCAATCACGATGATCCGCAAGCGCCCCATAAAGCGCTGGCGGCGCTGGGCAAATTTCTGTGCCTGGACGACTGCTTGCTGGCGCGCATCGACGGCGACAGCCTGCACTGGGAACTCATTTGGCAGCGCAACCCCAGCGAGGCCGAGCGGCAGGTATTTAAGCACTTTAAATTGCACCACATGCCCGTGGCCCACGAGCAAATGCGCCAGGGCAAGCTGGGCTTAGACCAGCATGTGGCCGAGCGCGGCTATGCCACTCCGGAATCCAAAGCCATGGCCGAGCGGCTAAATCTGCGCGCCTATTTGACCGTACCGGTGCTCCACCACGGCGAACTGCACAGCTTTCTGGCGCTACTGCAGCGCCAGCACCCGCGACACTGGAGCGAATCCGATATTCACGTGGCGGAATCCTTTAGCGCTCTGCTGTCGCTGTCGCTGAGCCGACAGGAATCACTGCGCGCGCTCAGCATCAGCCAGCAGCGCTTTCAAGACGCCATGGCCGCCACCCGCGATGGCATTTGGGAATGGGACTTCATCGCGAACAGTTTGTATTTCAGCGAGGGCTTTTACCGCATGCTGGGCTACCTGCCCGGTGAAATTACCCCCAACCGCGAAACCCTTACCCAATTGCTGCACCCAGACGAGCGCCCCTGGTTCAGTAGTTTTGACGCACAAGCCGAGAGCGAGTCGGATCAGAACAACACGCTGCGCTCGCGCGAATTGCGGTTTGTACACAAAGACGGCCACACCATCTGGTGCTTTGTGCGGGCAAAATTCACCCGCTTTAACGAGCACGGCAAACCCACGCGCATGGTGGGCGTCAATTCAGACATCTCCAGTTTTAAAGCCGTGCAGGAAGAGTTAAGCATTGCGAAAACGCTGGCGGACTCGGCCAGCCAGTCAAAAAGTGAATTTTTGGCGCGCATGAGCCACGAGATCCGCACCCCCATGAATGCCATTATCGGCATGGGGCACCTGCTGAAAGATACGCGCCTGTCGCGCCGACAGAGCGAGTATCTGGCCAACATTGATCAAGCGGCCAGTTCGCTGCTGTACCTGATCAACGAGATTTTGGACTTTTCCAAAATCGAAGCGGGCAGCATTCTCTTGGAGCACAACCACTTCGACCTCTACGATTGTTTTAAAAAATTATCGCAGCGTTTCACACCGCTGGCAGAGCGCAAAGGATTGGAATTATTTTTCCATGTGGCTCCCGATACACCGCAATTTTTGAAGGGCGATGCACTCAGACTGCAACAGGCGCTGGGCAATATTATCGACAATGCCATAAAGTTTACCGATGCCGGTGAAATCTACGTCAACATCAACACCCTCACCAACTGCAAAGACTATGTTGAACTGCAATTTGTAATTCGCGACAGCGGCATTGGCATGACCGCCCAGCAAGTTAGCGAACTCTTTACGCCCTTTATGCAGGTAGACGGCTCATCACGCCGTCGCTTCGGTGGCTCGGGACTGGGGCTAACGGTTAGCAAACACCTGATCGAATTAATGCACGGGGATATTAGCCTGGAAAGCCAACACGGGCGCGGCAGTCAATTCTACGTAACAGCGCGTTTTGGCCAGAGCCAAATTGGCGCCCTGCCGCTGCGCTCGCGCGACACCCACTTCCGGCCGCTGCGCACACTGGTGGTTGACGACAACAAAGCCGCACGCCAAATATTGAGCAACCTGGCCGCTCATCTGGAGCTCAATGTCAGTGCTGTAGCGAGTGCCCGAGAGGCCTACAGTGCGCTCAAAGCAGCCGACACACAAACCCACACCGCCTTCGAGCTAGTGCTCATGGATTATAAAATGCCCGAAGAAGACGGGCTCACTGCCAGCGAAAATATCAAGAACCAATGTAATCTCCGGCATATCCCCGCCATTATTTTGGTGTCCGCTTTTCAAAAAGAAGAAGTTCAGAAAGAAACGGCCAAAACCATTGAACACTTTCTCACCAAACCGGTCAGTCAATCGCATCTATTCGACGCCATCGCCGAGGTCTTTGGCGAACGGGCCTACAGTGGGGCGCCGGATAAACTTGATAGCGCACAATTGGCGCAGCGGTTAAACGGCGCTCACGTGCTGCTGGCCGAAGACAATATTGTCAACCAAAAAGTCGCCATAGGTATTCTGAAAAAAATGCAGGTAAAGGTCACCCTAGCCAACAATGGACAGGAAGCTATCGATGCGCTCTACCAAAACCCAAGCCATACCTTTAGTTGTATTTTAATGGATATGGAAATGCCGGAGGTGGACGGCTACGATGCAACGCGTCGAATTCGTGCGGGACAGCACTGCCAGGATATTCCCATTGTGGCACTGACCGCGCACGCCATGCGCGGCGATCGCAATCGCTGCCTGCAAGCGGGCATGGATGCCTATCTCACTAAACCGGTAAAGCCCGATTTACTCTACCAAACACTGGCCAGCGTGCTGCCCGCCGACACCCGTTTCGAGCAGTAGCTCTCCAGGCCATGCATGCCAATACTGACGCCCAAAGCCCCCTGCCCGTCGTCGTCGATCGCGATAGTGTGCGCCAAATTAAGGCGCGCTTCACCTCGCTCAACCAAAGCCGGCTGGTACTGGCCCAGCAGCACTTAAGTCCGCGTCAGCAACATGCATTAGATTGCCTGCCCCTCCTTCTGCACTTTAACCATCCGCGTCTGCCGGGCTACCAGTCCAAAGCCAGCCCGGCGGGGTTTGGCGGCTTCACGCCCAGCGCCGATCAATTGCAGCAGCTGAAAAAACTGGCCCGCGGCTTTCGCTCGCAGGCCAACCCAGGCCGCAAAATGCCACTGCTGGCCCTGTATGTGATGGGCAGCGTGGGCACAGTAGCGCAAAGTCAAAAAAGTGACATGGATTTCTGGCTCTGCCACAGCGCAGAACTCAGCGCCGAGGCCTTAGCGCTGCTGCAACAGAAGTGCGAAGCCATTGCGCAATGGGCCAAAACGCTGGGACTGGAGTGGCATTTCTTTCTTATGCAACCCGAAGCGTTTAACCGCGGCCACGACAGTCGATTATCGAGCGAGTCGAGCGGCAGCGTGCAGCATTTTTTACTGCTGGATGAATTTTATCGATCTGCCATTTTGCTTGTCGGCCGGCTACCGCTCTGGTGGTTTATTGGTGACACCCAGCGCGCCGCCTATGAAAAAACCAAACACGAAATCACGCACAAAGGTTTTCTACGCGACAACGAATGGCTTGATTTTGGCCCCGTAGGCGATGTGCCCGCAGCTGAATTTGTATCGGCGGCCATTTGGCAACTGTATAAGTCGATACATTCACCCTACAAGTCGCTGCTGAAATTACTCGTCCTAGAGGTGTATCTCAGCCGCTACCCAAGGGTTCAAACACTGTCAGACAAAATGAAACTTCTGGTCTACACCGGCGTTTCAAATGCCGCGGCCCTGGACCCCTACCTGCTTTTACTGCACGAGCTGACGGAATATTTTACCCAGCGCAAGGAGTTCGAGCGCCTTGAGCTCATGCGTCAATGTTTTTATTTTAAGGTGGAGCAATCGCACCGAACGCTGCTGCAGGCGGAGGCAAATAATTCGCTCGCCGGCAGTTACCCACTGCTGCAAGCACTGCGCGATTGGGACTGGCAAGATTACGACTTCGACCACTTGGATCGCTCGAACAATTGGAATGCCCAACAGGTCATGACCGAGCGCAAACGCCTGGTGGCCGAGCTCACCGCCAGTTACCGATTGCTGCTAGAGCAGGCGCGCGCGACGCAGGAATCACTGGCGCTTAACAATACCGAAATCGCCATTTTAGGCCGCAAATTGCACGCGGCCTTTGAACGCAGCGCCGGCAAAATCGAGTTTATCAACCCTGGCATCAGCAAGAATCTGCGCGCGCAATTTCTTTTGTTTGAATATGCTGGACAGCAGTGGCAGGTTTTTCTCACCAACAGTCGCTGGGAAAAAAGTCGCAGCCCCCTCACGGTGAGCCAGCACGTTTCCGATCTCGTGGCATGGTGTTATTTCAATGACATTTGCACAGCCGATACCCGAGTAAAAATTACCGGCAACACACATTACAGCGACACCGATTTTCAGCAGTGGCTACATCTATTGCAACGGATGCACGAGCCCGGATTACTAGCCCCTGACCACGCGGCATTTACACAGGCCGCCCATTCCACGCAAGTGCTGTTGCTGCTCAACGACCCCGGCCAAGCCTTGCCAGCATCGACTTCCGCAGCAATAACACACACCCGCTATACCCTGTTGGTCATCAATAGCTGGGGCGAAGTTCGCCTGTTGCGCTTTGGCGAGCAACTGCAAGAATTACTGCAATGGTTTAGCACACCGCTACCCGCCGCCTGCGATGTGCAAGTGGCGGCCTTGGGCGCGCCGCAACAGCCATCTCAGACGCAGCAAATGCGTCTTTTACTTGGCACCTTACGTCGGCACATGGCGCGCCCGGATGCGGTCAACAGCCGCCTGCTGGTGAGCGCAGATCCGGGCTGGGTACTGCTCGAACTCGGGCAGCGCTGGCACATAACGCTATTGCACAGGCCCTCGACGCTGTGGCAGCACTTGGCGGCACCGCTCGCCCGTCGCAGCGCATTGATCTTTGACAAGTTGGGCGAGGATCGACCTCACGACCAGGAGCTGACTGCCATTGCCGCGCTTAGCCACGAATACGCCATTCAATTGTTTTATCGCATCACCAAGGGCATCGCCGAGCTCTACTTGCGCGACGAACGCGGCAGCCTGGTGCGCTTTCAACAGCGATTTCACAACCAAGATGCCCTGCTAAAACCCCTGCACCACTTTATTCGGGCCTGCCTGCAGCGCAACCCACCCCCCGACAACCAATCGCTCTTTGGCATTTTTCCCGTGGCGTTTTACGAGCTGCAAGCGCGCAATCAACGTCTGTGCGCAGAGCGCCGACTCGCCACCAGTGACTTGGGTCGCATGCAATTGTTTAACCTCCAATTTGCGGTGCGCCAGCTATCACTGGCGGCCGACCCCAGCACATGGTCCCTCGAGGCCTGGCTAAACGGCGAGCCGGTATTGCCGGCACCCGGCGTCGCGCTGCTGCCATTAGTCGCCCGCCAATTGCTGGCGCACCGGCGCTCCGGTTTGCGCTACCCTTGCTACATCACAGACTTGGACTTAACGGCCTGCGCGCACCAGTTGACCCACCAGGGCCAACTGCAAACGAGCCACTATTTCCGCGTTAAAATCCGCTTGGAGCAAGCCCTGTTTCAAGCGCTCTTGGCGCTATAGACTTTGCGCAGGCAGCCTGCCAAACCGTTATTGAGAGGACAGCTGTCCTAACGGTATACTTGCGCCCCCGTTAATAAGGTTCACTCATGTACACAGCCCGCGCTCCATTTATCGCCCTTTGGGTTTTGCTGCTGTCTGGCTGCGGTCAGACTGGCCCGCTGGTCATGCCCCCGGCAGAACCTGCCCCCACTCAAACGGCGCCCGCACCCCAGTCAGGCTCCGAACAACCAGGTCAATAATTCATGTCTCACTTTCCCCGTATCGACGGGCAGCTCCACGTTGAAGCACTGCCATTGGCCGATATTGCCGAACAATTTGGCACACCCACATACGTTTATAGCCGGGCGGCCATTACCGAGGCCTACACCGCCTATGCCGACGCCCTGGGCGAACATCCCGGGATGATCTGCTTTGCGGTGAAGGCCAATTCCAATCTGGGCGTACTGGGTTTGTTGGCCGATTTGGGCGCCGGCTTCGATATTGTTTCCGAAGGTGAGCTAGAGCGCGTGCTGCTGGCCGGCGGCAAGCCAGATCGCATTGTATTCTCCGGTGTGGGCAAAACCGCTGCGGCACTGCGCAAGGCCCTGGAAGTGGGCGTGCACTGCTTTAACGTGGAGTCGGAGGCCGAGCTCGAGTTGCTCAGCCAGGTGGCAGAACAAACCGGCTTTACCGCGTCGGTATCGCTGCGGGTGAATCCGGATGTGGATGCTCAGACCCACCCCTACATTTCCACCGGCCTGAAAGAGAATAAATTCGGCGTCGATATTTTGCGCGCCCCGGCGGTCTACCGGCGCGCGGCCGAACTACCTGGACTGAAAGTAGTCGGCGTGGATTGCCACATCGGCTCTCAGCTGACGCAGCTGGCGCCCTTTTTGGATGCCCTGGAGCGCCTGCTGGCATTGATTGATCAGTTGGCCCAGGACGGCATCGTCCTGTCGCACATCGATATTGGCGGTGGCCTGGGCGTGACCTACAAAGACGAAACGCCACCACCGGTGGCCGATTTAATCAACGCCGTCAAAGACCGCCTAGCCGGTAAACAACTGGCCCTGGTCATGGAACCCGGCCGCTCCATCTGTGCCAACGCCGGCGTGCTGCTAAGCGAAGTGTTGTTTCTCAAGCCCACTGAGCACAAAAATTTCGCCATTATCGATGCCGCCATGAACGACAACATCCGGCCCTCGCTCTACCAGGCCTGGCAGGATGTCCAGGTCGTCAAGGCGCGTGCAGAGTCTCCCAAAACCTGGGACCTAGTGGGCCCTGTATGCGAGACCGGGGATTTTCTCGCCAAAGATCGCGCGCTGGCACTTGCAGCCGGCGACCTGATCGCAGTAATGTCCACCGGTGCCTATGGCTTTACCATGAGTTCCAATTACAACAGCCGCCCACGCGCCGCCGAAGTGATCGTCGACGGCGACCGCGCCCACCTGGTGCGCGCGCGCGAAAGCTTGGCTGACCTGACTCGCGGTGAAAGTCTGTTACCCACTTGATTGCACGCGCAGCTCACTGCGCGTTTAGGACCATAGATGCGCCTGCGCTTCAGTAAAATGCACGGCCTTGGCAACGACTTTGTCATGATCGATGCCATCAGCCAAAAAGTTCGACTCAACGCCGACAAAGTACGCAAGCTTGCCGATCGCCGCTTTGGCGTGGGCTGCGATCAGGTGCTGATTGTCGAGGAACCCAGCAACCCCGACGTGGACTTCCGCTATCGAATCTACAATGCCGATGGCAGCGAGGTGGAAAACTGCGGCAACGGTGCGCGCTGCTTTGCCAATTTTGTGCGCGAGCGCAAGCTCACCGGCAAAAATGTCATCAAGGTAGAAACCGCCAATGGCATTCTTGAACTCAGGGTCAACGACAATGACCAGGTGCAGGTCGATATGGGCCAACCGGTATTGGCACCAGCGGAGATCCCCTTTAACGCCAGTCAGCAGGCAGCCTGCTACCCACTGACTGTGGGCGAACAAACCTTCGAGATAGGCGCGGTGAGCATGGGCAATCCCCATGCGGTATTGCTGGTGGACAGTTGTGCGCAGGCACCGGTGGCCACACTGGGCCCCAAAATAGAACACCACGCCGACTTTCCTAACCGCGTCAATGTGGGCTTTATGGAGATAGTGTCGCGCTCGGAAATCCATTTGCGCGTGCACGAGCGCGGTGCCGGCGAAACTCTTGCGTGTGGCACCGGCGCCTGCGCAGCGGTAGTAGCGGGGCGCTTGCGCGACCTGTTAGACTCAAAGGTAACCGTCCACCTACCGGGCGGCGCCCTGGCCATCGAGTGGGCCGGCCCAGGTCAGCCGGTATTGATGACGGGCCCTACGGCTCAGGTGTTTCAGGGCCAGGTAAAACTCTAATCAGCAAGGATTGTTTACTGTGGCCGAGCACACCGTCAGCGACGCAGAAGTAGCCGCCTATTTAGCCGAACACCCGGATTTTTTTGAACGCCATCCAGACCTGCTGGCCGATCTTCAGTTGCCACACGACAGCGGCAACGCCATTTCGCTGGTGGAGCGCCAGGTAGCCGTGCTGCGCGAGCGCAATATGGACATGCGCCACCGCCTGAGCAAACTGCTCGACAATGCCCGCGACAACGACAAACTGTTCGATAAAACCAAGCGCTTGGTGTTGGCTCTGCTAGAGGGGCGCAAAGCCGAAGACAGTGTCAACTCGCTGTTTTACAGTTTCGAGAAAGACTTTCAGATCCACTTCACCCGGTTGATTTTGTTTCGCCCAAATCCCGGCAAACTGGGGCAGGCACGCTGCGTCACGCTCACCGACGCCAAGGCGCCACTGGCAAAAATTTTAAAATCCCAAAAGGCCCTGTGTGGCCAATTGGGCAACGAAGAAAAAGCCTACATTTTTGGGGAGCAAGCACCCCTTGTTGGTTCGGCGGCGCTGGTACCGCTGGTTCACGGCACCTGTTTTGGCCTGCTAGCCGTGGGCAACCGCGACGTCAATTACTACCGCTCTAGCATGGGCACGTTGTTTCTCAGCTACATCGCCGAAATTCTCAATCGCACCCTGCCCTATCAGTTGGAGCCCTGAGCCACTGTGACAGAGCTGCCGTTTCAATCTGAGGTGGCGCGCTATCTGGCCAACCTGGGCGGCGAGCGCAATCTGTCCGCACACACCCTGGCCGCCTATCGGCGCGATATTGAAAAACTTCAAAACTGGTGCGCGAACCAGAACTTAACCCTGGCGCAACTGCGCATTCACCACCTGCGCCAGGCACTGGCTCACTTGCACCGCCGAGGCCTGGCGGGTAAAAGTTTGCGCCGCTGGCTGTCGGCCATGCGCAGCTTTTTTGACTATGGTGTGCGCCGCGGCTGGCTCGCGCACAACCCGGCCAGCGGCCTGAGCGCACCCAAAGCCGACAAAAAGCTACCCAGTACTCTGGATGTAGACGAAGTAGGTAAGCTGTTAAGCTTTCCCGATACCGACGCGTTTAGCGCGCGCGACCGAGCACTGCTGGAGCTCACCTACTCCTCTGGCCTGCGCCTGGCGGAGCTGGCCGACCTCAACCTGGGCGACGTCGACCTGGCGGATGCCACCGTGCGCGTCACCGGCAAGGGTAATAAAACCCGGCTGCTGCCCGTGGGCCGGCTCGCGCTACAGGCGCTTAAAGCCTGGCTGCCGCAGCGCACCGACATGGCCCAACCGGGCGAGTCGGCACTGTTTGTCAGCCAGCGCGGCACCCGCATTAGCCACCGGCGCATTCAACAGCTATTTACCCGCTACAGCCAGCAGATGGCGCTCGACAAGTCTCTACATCCGCACATGCTACGCCACTCCTTTGCCAGCCATATGCTGGAGTCCTCTGGCGATCTTCGGGCTGTGCAAGAGTTGTTGGGCCACGCCAATATCAGCACCACGCAAATCTACACACACCTGGACTTTCAGCACCTGGCAAAGGTTTACGACCAGGCCCACCCGCGCGCACAGCAGAAATCGCGCGGCACAAAAGGCCGCACAGAAAACACGGACTTTGACCCTAGTCAGCCCTGAGGGGGCGTGTTAGTCTCACTGCACTATCGTCGCACTTCCCGTCACGGCCTGGCCGCAAACCAGCCCGCTGAGCAACACATAACAACAATCGCGCAGATAGCCAATAGGTGTACCGTGACCCGTGATATCAAACTCATCAGCTTCGATTTAGATAACACCCTATGGGACGTAGCGCCCGTCATTCGCGCCGCCGAGGCAAAAACCGACGCCTGGCTGAAAGAGTTCTGTCCAAAGCTATTCGTGCGCTTTAGCACAGACCAACTACAGCAAGCGCGCATGGAGTACTGGCAAAACCATCCCGAATTGCGGCACCTGACCACCCGCGTGCGACGCGACAGTCTGCGTATAAAGTTAATCGAGGCTGGCTACTGCCTGCACCAGGCCATTGAACTGGCCGACCTGGCGATGGACGTCTTCATGGAGGCGCGCCACCGCATTGCCTATTTCGACCACGCGCTGACTACGCTGGACCAGCTGGCACCCCACTACGCCCTGGCCGCCATCACCAACGGCAACGCCAGCCCGCGGCGTTTAGGGCTGTCGCAGTTTAGCTACCATCTGAGCGCCGAACAGGTGGGCGCCGCCAAACCCAGCCCCGAGCCCTTTGAGCTGTGCATGGCCATGGCCTCCGTAGAGGCCAACCAAATGGTTCATATTGGCGACTGCCCACAAGACGATATCGCCGGCGCCGCCAGCCTGGGTATCAAAACCATTTGGTTCAATCGCCACCGAACGCCCTGGCCCCGCGCCCAAGTGCAGCCCGACGCCATAGTGCACTGCCTGAGCGAGTTACCCGCCGCCATTGCGTTACTGGCTCACCCCGGCCCTGCACTGCAAGCCCAATCGGCCTAAGTGATCGGCGCCACCTTGGCCTCGCACATCAGCAAAACGCAATCCAGCTTTTACCGCCGCTTGTACGTGGCCCATCTGATTGCCCAGGGCGTCAATACCGTGCCCGCCCTACAAGCACAGACAGGTATGCCACGGCGCACTGCGCAAGACACCATTAGCGCGCTGGGCGAGCTGGATATTCAGTGCACATTTGTGGGTGCCAACAAAGACGGCCACTACCAAATTCACCAGTGGGGCCCCATAGACCCCAACTGGGTCGCGCAGCACGCCGACCGACTGGCCAGCGCTCTGAACTACCCACACCCCATCAGGTAGCGCGCACAAAAAAGCCCGCGAGCAGCGGGCTTTTAATCTCAACCAAGTCTGTTACTTGGAGGCAGTGATCATGTGATCCACCGCCGCTTTAATCTCGTCGTCGGAACAATCCATACACAGGCCCTTGGCGGGCATGCCGTTAATTCCATTCAACGCGTTGGCGTAGAGCGTATCCATGCCGTTGGCAATGCGCGGCGCCCACTGGCCCGCGTCACCCATTTTCGGTGCACCGGCAGCACCTGTGCCGTGGCAGGTCACACACTTAGTGCTATAAACCTGCTCGCCAGAGCGTGGACCAGAGGCCACTGCTGCCACAGGCGCCGCCGCACAGGCTTCGCCTTCCAAACACGTTTTGCCCGCCGGTGCGATGCGCTCGGCTATCTCCTGGCTGCGATCAGCCAGAGTCACCATGGATACACTCAACCCCAAACCGGCAGCCGCTAGCAGACAGAATACCTTCTTCAACTGGCTCACTGAAAATCCCCTTGATAGTCCCAATGGCCAAACCTGGCCGAAAGGCCGCATTATAGCCACAAAGCCCGCCCAGCGGAAACCAAAACCCCATAGACGAACGCCCCCCAACTGCGTATCATGCGCGACTTCAGCGACACCGCTTAGTTAAATCCTCTCCAGTTTGGCCTGCCTTATGGGTACAGCCTTGAAGAGCACAAAGCACATTGGTTACCTTACTAAGCCAAAGAATTTAGATCGTGCGATATATCCAAAATCGCGCGATTACAGTTTAAGCACCCGTAGCTCAGCTGGGTGTAGCCGGAAAAAGCGGAGCACTGCTTCGCCCGGCGAAACGACTGCCAGCTATGCTGGCAGGCCGGCCCCGAAGGGGAGCGCGAAGCGGTCTATCCGATTAGCTGAGCCGTAAAGAATTTGAGATGTGTAAGTGAATCCAGCCTTGCACAACCACTGTTTAAGCACCCGTAGCTCAGCTGGATAGAGCGCTGCCCTCCGGAGGCAGAGGTCTGGGGTTCGAATCCCTTCGGGTGCGCCAATTAAAAAGCCCCCACGCCCAAAAGCGTGGGGGCTTTTTTAATTGCCAACCGAAGCGTTTCGTTCGAACCTCGGGTTCGATCAATCGTCAGGAACGATTGAGACCGCGTCAGCGCCGCGAAGCGGTCAGGGGCAGGACGCCCCTGAGTCAATCCCTCTCCAATTACGCGCCGCCCCCCACGCACTTACCCAACCAGCGCGGGGACATTTTTAATTGCCTACCGAAGCGTTTCGTTCGAACCTCGGGTTCGATCAATCGTCAGGAACGATTGAGACCGCGTCAGCGCCGCGAAGCGGTCAGGGGCAGGACG
>NZ_JBTUOC010000019.1:0-46447 GCF_058345725.1 Simiduia sp.
GGAAAAGAGAAGGTTCAGGGGCAGTGGCGTTTATATAGTATGGTGCATAACATCGAAAAGCTCATGAAACACAGTTCGATAGGTTGGTAACGCTAGTTATCCACAGTAACTACACCTAAAAATCAAAAAAGTACGCATAAGAAGAGATTATGTAAAGTGTACCTGTTTGTTTTATGATCGGTAAAATTAATTCAAAGGGGCTGTGGATAAGTGGATATTAAAAACGTTTTTCTACAGCCTCGTTATGCATCTCTAGGAAGTAAATAGTGGAAAATATAATTTCGGATATTCAGTCCCTACATTGGTGGTTTTCGGTAGTTATTGTAGGCATTGGTATTAATTTGTTTTCGGCTTACGTAAAACCATCGATGGATTCGTTCTGGGCGAGATATTCATCAAAAAAGAAGGAAAAACTAGAAATAGAGAATGCTGCTAAAGTTGCTACCATTTCTAGGCTAAAGGGTTCTCAGGAAGAGCGCTATTCATATCACCTAGAGGCTATTGAAGCGAGATTGGAAAGTATTTTTATTATGGTGGTTGGGGTGGTAGTTGTCATTATAGCAAGAGGCTCTAGCTTAGTTATGCTTTCTAGTGCAGCAAGCTTTATTTCTCTGTTTTTTATGATGTCCGGCATGAGAAGTATGGTCACTTATCACAAAATGAAGATCATTCTTAATGAATCTAAGATGAAAAATGCATAACAAGTGACTATGGTCGAAAGTCAAGCACTTAGGCCATTTTCTCATCCCAGTAAGTATTGTTTTTTACCATCATATTTAGGATTGTCAGTTGCTTTCGCATACAGGCAACAAGCGCTACTTTCTTAGGCTTCCCTGCTTCCACCAGTCTCTCGTACATAGGTTTCAGTTTAGGATGACTTTGTATTTGAAGCAAAACATTATTGCACTAGTTATTTTGGCGGTTTCAGGTTGCGCTGCAACCCCCGACTATCGTGATTGTTCTGTTAGCGACACGGGTGTGGAGGCGGAGCGCCGAGGTGCTTCATCATACAATGATGAAAAGGATAAAAAGATTTGTGGGCGAGATTTTCTTTCATGCTTACTTATAGACATTCCTTTTGATATTTTATCGAGTATGTTTTATGAAAATGTAGAGAATGCTATAAAACAAAGCGCTGTCGAAGGTGAATGCCCTGAGGAGCGTTGGCCAGATGATCCATCCTATAAGCCTGAAGGAGATAGGCATAGTAAAGTGGTTGGCGCCCTACAACTTCTGTAGTAGTTAATTGCCGTTTAGTCCGTTTCCGCTTTATTTTATTCCTCGCCACGCTTGAGAGGTGGAAGTAAGTGCTAGTTTAATCTGCGTGCTAACGTTGTTGGCATGTTAGCAGCCCAGTGATGCCAATAAATAGCTGAGGCCAAAAGTAGAATATTTTAGTAATCTATGTGCAGAAAATACAGCAATGAGCCGCGACAGCTAGATTCTGCCCATGCTCAAGTAGGTAGAAGCTTGCACCTCAACCTGTCAGTTCTGCTGGTAGCACGGCATGAGTTCTGCCACCTTCTGAAAGTGGCGGGCTAAGCATGGCGGCATGGATGCATCCTTAATGGCACGCCTGAAGAAGCTTGAAGTTGAAAATCGGGACCGAAGGGTTTGACTCTTTTATCGAAATTCTAATTGAGATTCTATGTTACCTGACTCTAATAGTTTCTTGATTTAAGATATCGAACGGTAAGTTTAGACCTCTAATAGAATGTTAGAGTGTCGTTGCCTTACTGGTTTTAAAGCGGATGATTCTACAATCAAAGCCGCTGCGGTTGGTAGCCCGCTATTCAGGAGGGATTTGGCCCCATGAGTGAAAGTCGAATATTGAAATCCTGGAGAAGTAACGTTGAGCCTTGGTCGAAAGCCGTTCGTGAACGGCAGATAGAGAGCAGGCGGGTGGTGACAGACGAGGCTGTGGTCAGCTTGTTGTCTTCATTGCCCGGCAATAGGCTGCTCGATATTGGCTGCGGTGAGGGTTGGCTCGCTCGGGCGCTTGGTGCTCGCGGTTTTAGCGTCACGGGGATTGATGCTGTTGCTGGCTTGGTAGAAAAAGCGCGACAGCGGGGCGGCGGCGAGTTTCATGTTATGGCGTATGAAGAGATTTCAGAGAGTAGCATTACAGAAAAGTTTGATATTGCTGTATGCAACTTCTCGCTGCTTGGAAAAGCGTCCGTTGAGCATGTGTTTAAGCAAGTCCCTAAACTGTTGAATAGCGGCGGTCGTCTGGTCATTCAGACACTGCACCCGCATGCGAGCTGTGGCGATGCGCCTTACGTAGACGGTTGGCGAGAAGGATCTTGGTCGGGTTTTAGCGATGCGTTTGTTGACCCTGCGCCCTGGTACTTCCGAACCTTGGCATCGTGGATTGCGTTGTTTCACGAATGCGGGATGACGCTCACTGCGATTCAGGAGCCAGTGAATCCACAGACGGGGAAAGTGGCATCGCTACTGATGGTTGGGTGTGTCTCCCTCTAGGTCAAGATCAATCGCACGCGATTTGACACGAGCAATACATCGCAGGTAGCTTACGGCCACTTACATTTAAGCAAGGCAAATTGATATGGATGTTTTGGCAATGCCCGTTAACAAGTCCTTGTTGGCGGCTGGGGTATTGAGTTTACTAGCGGCGTTGATGCATGTGGGTATAGTTTTTGGCGGGCCCGCTTGGTATCGCTTTTTTGGTGCAGGCGAAGGCATGGCACAAATGGCAGCGCGGGGCGATATGTATCCAGTATTGCTGACATTAGCCATAGGTGCGTTACTGGCGGTGTGGGGCCTGTACGCCCTGTCTGGCGCCGGGCTTTTGGTAAAGCTGCCGTTGGTGCGTCTTGGGTTAGTGGCCATTACAACCGTTTATTGCGTGCGCGGTGTGTGTGGCATGCTCTTACCCTTTGTCGCAGATAACCCCTATGTGGCGGCTCAGGGGCTTAGCTTTTGGTTGTGGTCTTCTGGTATTTGCCTGGTTTTGGGCGGTTTGCACCTGGTGGGCCTGTGGCAGGTTTGGGCAAGGCTAAGTTAGCCCACGGTGTTGTTACAGAATAGGGCGCTGTCTGTTCGCTGCTCGGCAATACGGGTAAATGGGTGATGCAAGTGGGCGATGCTAATAGGCGGGTGATGATGGCAGCATGAGGCTGTGGAGCTTAAAAGCGCCAAGCCAGTACCCGCGTTTTTTTATTGCCCTGGTGCATGTCCAGTACGTCAATGGATGTTGCCCCAAGTTTCTTCAATGTTTTTTCTGTGGGTTTTAGGCTGTCGCAGTCTGATACCAAGCTGGTGAACCACTGACATTGATCTTTAAAGGCCTGGCTTTCCTTGGCCATTTTTTTCAAAAATAATTTTTCGCCCCCATTGCACCAAAGTTCATCGGCAGTGCCGCCAAAATTGAGCGGTGCTGAGGCAGTGGCTTGCCCGCCTAGGTTAACTCGTTTGCGGCGATTGGCTTTGAGTGCCGCCTCGGCCGAGCTGTGAAAGGGCGGATTGCACACGCTGAGATCAAACGTTTCATCGGCATGAATAATTCCCGCAAAAATCTGGTGTCGCTCGGTTTGCTGGCGGAGCTGAATGCGTGCTGCGGCGCGCGGATTGTGCGCGAGTATTCGCGCCACATTGGCCAGGGCTTGCGCATTGATATCCGTGGCGACGCAGTGCCAGCCAAAGTGCTGGGCGGCGAGCAGCGCGTAGATGCCGTTGTAGCCAGTGCCAATATCCAGCAGGTTAATTATTGGCGAGGTGGTTGTGTGGTCGCCCGCCGTGTTGACAGAGGGCTGCGCCAAACCCAGCCAGTCGGCAAGGGTGTGCAGATAGTCTATGCGGCCCGGCACGGGAGGGCAGAGCGCGCCTTCGGGTATATCCCACTGTGCAATGCCGTAGTGGTAGGACAGCAGCGCGGCATTGAGCGCTTTGACGGCCTGTGGCTCTGCGTAGTTGATCGATAGTTCACCCTGGGCATTGGCGTGAACAAACGTCGCCAGTTGGGGCCAATGAACGGTGAGCGCGCTGAAGTCATAACCTTGGCGGTGCAGGTTGTGAGGGTTTAGCCCTTTGGCTCGGAGTTGGTGTGATGCGGCTGGGCCTGGTGTGGGAGTTTTCACTGTGGGTATCTGTTGGCGGTTGGTGCGGGCACGCTAGGGTGGACTAACGCCATTGTAACGATTCGCGTGGCTGGTGTGTGGCTCGACGCAACGGATTGCACATCTGTGACCAGTGCATTTGTTGCAGGAGCTTATCGCCAGAGATAGTAAAGCCCCAGGCAGGAGGCAAAGCAAATCAGAAAACCAGCGGCATATTCGGCCAGCGGCCTCAGCTCGGGGTTGTGTGTTTTGGGGTGGGCTTTCATGACGCCGGCTATGAGAAAGCATACCAAAAAAAGCGACAGCAATAATTTGCCAGTGAGAATCAATAGAGCCATGGGGCCTGCAGTCAATTTCGCGCGTGTTTGGGTGTGGAGACAGCCGGGTCAGTGACCCGGCTGTCTATGGCTAGAGTTTGCGCAAGGCGTTGCGGGCCTCGCGGTTTGCTTTTTCAGTGATGCGAATCAGCACTTGCTTGATCAGACTTTGGGTTAATTCTTTACGGCTTGCGGCCACCTTCATGCCCAGTGCCTGCATCAGCTTGCGCATCAGTAACTCTACCCAAATGCTGATGTTCTCCGCCAGATCTATACCTTTGGCAAGGATGTAGGCAATTTTGTCGGCCAGAGTGAAGGCGCCAATCAAGGCGCTTTGCAGAGCCATGATAGCCACCATAGCGACCTTTTTCAGTACATAGATTAAGGCGGAATCCACCCATTGCCAGAAGCTGGCGCTGTTAATATCCACCGGTGATTTGGAGCGCAACCACTCCTCCACAAAAGATTCGATATTGTAGGCCTGCTCTGGAATATCGTTGAGGTCTTTCCAGGTTTTGTTTTTAACCGACTGGATGTAGTTGGCCATCTTGTGGGCCGTGCCGGTGGTGAGCGGGTCGGCAGAGTAAAGGTAGTGGCCATTTTTTTTGTAGGGCGCGTGCATAAACGGGTAGAGCGCTACCATGGTAACGGGGTCTGTGCGATGGTATACCCGGTGCAAATTGGGCTCGCCCACCGATGAGGTGGTGCTGCTGGCAAACCAGTCTGTGCCGACGCGCGGCGCGCCAAAGGTGTAGAGCTTGGTGGTGCAACTGGTGTTGCGCGAGGCCCAATCGGCGGCGAGCGAGGCCACGGCGCCACCTAAGCTGTGGCCAATGCAATGGATCGTGCCCGTTGCTTTAGATTCGGCCACAAACTGCTTGATGTCGGGCAGCATGCTGTTAAAAGTGTGATTAAAGCCAATGTGCACCGGCAGACCGGCTTTCGAGGTGGTGATGCCAATGCGGGCATCGGTAATAACGTCGGCGTTGTTGTTGGCATCGGTGGTGCCGCGAAAGATTAGAAAAATGTCGCCGTCATAGGTGCCGGCGCCCATGGCGCACAATCCAAAGCCATCTTTGGCCGCGCGAAAAATGCGCCCGCCTACGTGTGCGGTGAGCTTTTTTTGGTGTGGCGGCGTCTGGGCTTTATCTTTGGGTGAGGACTTATCCGGCTTTTTAAAAATGCGCGCCATTAAGAAGGTTTTCAGTGCAATTTTGTCATTGCCGTTGACGGCATACACATTGTTGGCTAAATCTGCCGCCATGGTCGGGTTGAGTTCAGTTGCCATTCAAACACTCCTTATTCTGGTGGGTGCGCTGCTAGTCCTCTACGGGCATGTTCTCCCAGCGGCAGCAGGTCAACACGTTTGGGATTGTTGCGTTGCTTAGGTAAACCGGAATTTCTTCTGCGTGAATGTCGCACACTAACTGGCGCAGGGGGCCGTTGGTTTCGGCGTAGAGCTCGGGTGCCAGTTTGCTGTTGTACCAGACGTCGTAGCGCTCGCCGTCAATCTCTGCTTCTACTTTTGCCGAGGCTGTAAACTGTACAAGCGCGCTTAAGGCCAGGGTTTCTTCGTGGGTGGGCAGAGTGAAGTGGCCATTGGCGTCGGTTTCAAATTGTTGTTCAGTGCCGTCTTCGTTGCCATTCCAAGTTAGGCGGCGAAAAATTTTTGTGTGGGTCAGTGGCTGCCCGTCGCGCAGTAGCGTGCCGGAAAATTCAGAGGCAATCACATAGGTTTCGTTTTCGCCGGTTAGCAGCACATTTGACTCCTTGTTGGGTTGAGATGAATCGGCGCTGCAAGACAAGCAAAGGGTGCAGAGCAGCGCAACGGCAAATTTTGTCATCCAGTTCTCTGTGCAGGTTAGCGGGTTCGGGCTGCCCGATGCGCGTGTCATCATTGTTAATATTGTGTTTAATACTTTTGTATTGACGGCAATTCGGCAGCGATCCTCGATTGATCTTAGTGGCGGCGTTAGTCCCTGGCAATAAGGGTTTGCGGAAAAATGGATCAAATTGTCAGGTTTTTGATCGGTTGCGCAGTTTTTTGAGCGACCGCTGTGGTCAGCGCTGCAATTTCTGATAATGGTGTGTGCGAGGCGCTGCTATTGTCGTCAGCAGAAAGTAGCAGGCCAAGATTGCGCCGAGGTGACAACCCAAGTTCGCAGCTGGGCTGCGCATTGGCATAGTGGCGCCAGTGAGTCGATATTCACGCCATACGGCGGCAGATGCATGAAGCGATTACAGAGTGAAAAGAGGAAAGCATGAAGGGATGGTCGTTGGTTGTGGGTGTGGCCGTTGTCATAGGCGCCATCCTGGCAGGGGCCTGCTGGGTGGCGGGACAAGACATCTCGGCCAAGGCGCCGCGCTACGGATTTATTCGGGCCCTAGACGATGCCGTGGTGGTGCACTATGACAACCACCTCGTTTGGCTAAATGCACAGGGTGAGGAAACTCAGGCGGTAGATTTGGCGGCGCTCGGGCTTCAACTCGCCGGGGATTTCGATTTCTTTGATGGCGGCGGTACGCAACTGTTGGCCTATCACCGCGCGCATACGTCAAGCCTTTGGTTTTCGCTGCAGCGGCTGTTTCGGCAACAGGCGGTACTGGATTATGAGCCGCGCGGCGACGAGGGCTTTTACCGCTGTGATTTACCAGCGCGCAGCTGTAGCCCCTTTGCCGCGCAGCTGCCGCGTTTTGACAGCGCCTTCCGGCTGGCCGTCGATCGCGCAAAGTCTCAAGTGTATGTGGCCCACACATCGGCACTCAGGCTTTTTTTACTGGATGTCGAGGGCAGAGTGCTGGCCCGGGCCGGCGCCGACAATCGGTTTAAGTTTCCCAATGCGCTGGCGCTGACCGAGGGCAAGCTGTGGCTGGCCGATACCAATCACCACCGTTTGGTGCAGCTGGCCGCCACGCCGGAAGATTTTGGCGCTGTACTCGCCGAGTTGCCGGTGCGCCTGAGCGGTCAGCACCACTGGCCACACCAGGTTGCCTGGTGGCCGGCGTCGGCGCAGTTTTGGGTGCTAGTGGGCGACAACGCTCTGCGCAATGGCCGCCTGGCAGTGCTTGACGACGCGGGCCGGTTGCTTGGCGAGGCGCAGGGCTTGGCACTGGCCGACCCCATGGCGCTGGCGGTCTGGCGCGATCAACTCTGGGTTGCCGATTTTTCCTCGCCGCTGCTGCATCGCTATCGCGCACTTAATCAGGTGCTGACATCGGCCGGCCCAGTGGCGTCGCCCACGCTTGCGCGCCTGGCGGCGCACAGCCAGGCCCAGGTAGACAAGGGGCAGCGTTGGCAGCAGTGGGGCCTGATTGGTTTTGTGAGCGTGCTGGTATTGGGCGTCGTTGCCGCGCTGGTTCTCGAGCGCGACGCCTCGGTAGCGGTGTTTTCAGGGCGCACCTCTGCCCTGGCCAGCCGGGTGAATGCGCCGGCTGCGCCGGTCGACCAGCCTTTGTGGCTGACTAACATCGCGGTTAAACGCCTGCGTCAGTTTCAATGGGCGTTGGTCGCCATGGCCGCTTGCGCCTTTACCGGACTGGCCTTGTTCCCGGAGTGGGCGACGCTGCCCTTGGAACTGTTGTGGCCATTGATGGCCATGGGCCTGCTACTGGTGCTGCTTGCGGCGCTGGCCTATGTGCTGTTGCTGCGCTTAAGTCGCCTGCGTTTGGGGGTGGTAAACGATCAGCTATTGTTTGCCGCAGACGACGGGGAGTCGCCGCAAGCCCTGCAGCCGGTGCAGCTGTGTTACACCGAGCACTACCTAGTTGCCGACGGTCTTGCCATTGCGCTTGGGCGCCCGGGGCAGCGAGTGTTTGACGAGCAGCAATTGGCGGACTGGGTCTTTCCCCGCTTGAAAGCGGCGCGGCAAATATCCGTTTGGTCGCTGGGGTGGCGATTGTGGCGTTTGCGGCAACTGGAGTTTTTATTGCCGGCGGCCATGGTGGGCAGCGCGCTATTGGCGATGGTGTGCGTGCAGGTCTGCGGAATATGAAGATACCGAGCCGCTTGCGCGGCCCGGTTTACTTGGCAGTGAATCAGTGAAAGGGGTATAGGTAATTTACCCAGGCGCTCATGCGCAGCAGAATTTTGCGGATGATGGCAAAGTGCTCGGCGTGTTCGCTGTAAACGGCGGCCTGACCAAAGGCTCCCAGGGGAACTTCGTGGGCCAGCGCTGCGTAGCGCTCGTCGGTGACGCGCATGGTTACCGCCACCCTGCCGGGTTGTGCGATGGGGTTAAAGCCCAGCATGTCGCCCGACGCCTGTACTTGGCCCTCGCGCAGGGCGGGTACCACTTGCACCACTTCGGCGGCAAAAACTTCGCCGGGAATGCCATCCAGCGCCAGCTCTGCACGGTAGCCGGGCTTAAGCCTTAACAGCGCGTTCTGGCGAAAGAAGGCGGTAAAGTAGACCTGTTCGCTGTGCACAAAGACCATTACTGGCCGCAGTGGTGCGGCAACGGCGCGCATGCCGGGGCGCAAAAAGTCGTGGGTGACATAGCCATCGGTGGGTGCGCGCACGACGGTGTTGTCCAACTCAAACTGCGCGGTTTTTAGCTGAGCGTTTAGATCGTGGTAGGTGGCCATGGCCTGATCGTAATCGCGCAGACTAACGGCGCGCTTTCCCCACAGAGTTTTCAGACGTTCGTAGTCGTGCTTGGCCGCTTCCACGCGGGCGGTGAGCGCATCGACCTTGGCCTGAAAGGGCACTGGGTCGATGGTGAATAGCGGCGTGCCGGCCGTTAGCGGCTGGTTGGGCTGTACGTGCTTGGCGATCACCGTACCGCTGACGTTGGGCACGATGGGCGTGGTGACATAATATTCTCGCGCGCTTTCGGAGTAGGGGTGGTTGTAGTTCATGGTGAACATGATGACCGAAATCAGTACGACCCCGCCCAGCACGGCGGTGGGCACCGTCCATTTATTCAGCGGCAGCTTAAAGACTTTAAACACCAACACGCACAGGGCGGCATAGCTAAGGATCATTAAGGTTTCCATGGCTTAGGCCTCCTGAGTGGTTTGTTGGCGGGATTCGAGCGCTTGCACCCGCGCGCGCAGTTCCTGCAGCTCGGCCTGTAGCTCGGAGCTCGTCTCCGCGGCACCTGCGCCGGTGTGATTGAAGCCCCAGCCGCGATCTTCGCGGTAGAGGGTGGCCCATATCCAGAGGAAGGGCCAAATCACATGCAGGGTGAGGATGCTGATCCAGCCGGCGACGTGGATGGCATCTTGGTGGGGGTGATTTCGGTGTTTGGCAATTTCGTAGGGAATGTCGTGAATGACGATAATGCCGTAGAACATCGTTATCGCAACAAACACCAACATTATCAGGGCGGCGTAGTCGAGCACGGTTATTTCCTTTCCGTAAAGGGTTAAAGATTGCAAATCCGAGCCAGCATTATGGTGCAATTCTCCACATTCTGAAACCTGAAATGACCCGCTTTGGTGGCTGTGTCTTACCTGACATGGGCGAGTGTTGTACACCCCCTAAGGAGGCCCACATTGATTGGTGCCGATTGCCGGGGCTACCGGAGTTTGACTATCCCACGGCAAGCCTTCCCCGCTATAATGGCGGGCTTTATGCCTTCATTTGAGTTTTTGCCATGAGTCAGTTTCAGGCCGCCGTCGATAAGCGCCGCACCTTTGCCATCATCTCGCACCCCGATGCTGGTAAAACCACCGTCACCGAAAAGCTGTTGCTATTGGGCCAGTTGATTCAGATGGCGGGCTCGGTCAAGGGTAAGCGCGGCCCCCACGCCCGCTCTGACTGGATGAGCATGGAGCAGGAGCGGGGTATTTCGGTGACTTCGTCGGTCATGCAATTTCCCTATCACGATCGCGTAGTTAACCTGCTGGATACACCCGGCCACGAGGATTTCTCGGAGGATACCTACCGGGTATTGACGGCGGTGGACTCGGCACTGATGGTCATCGACGGCGCCAAAGGTGTGGAAGACCGCACCGTAAAACTGATGAATGTGTGCCGATTGCGCGATACCCCCATCCTGTCGTTTATTAACAAATTGGACCGAGACATCCGCGACCCCATTGAAGTCATGGATGAGATTGAAGAAGTCTTGAACATTGCCGCAGCGCCCATCAACTGGCCGCTGGGGTCTGGGTCGCTGTTTAAGGGCGTGTACAACTTGTATACCGACACGATTACCGTGTACGAGAGCGGCCACGGCCACACATTGCACGACTTCCGGGAAATCCAGGGGCTGGGCAGCGACGAAGCCACCGCGCTGCTGGGCGACGAGGCCGACGATATTCGCGATGAAATCGAGTTGGTGCGCGGCGCTACACACCAGTTTGACGTTGAGGCATATTTGGCGGGCAAGCAGACGCCAGTATTTTTTGGTACGGCGCTGTCGAATTTTGGCGTGAAAGAAATGTTAGACGGCTTTGTGGAATGGGCGCCAGCACCGCGCGCGCGCGAAACAGAAACCCGGCTGGTCGACGCCAAAGAGACGAGCTTTTCGGGTTTTGTATTTAAAATTCAGGCCAATATGGACCCCAAGCACCGCGACCGGATTGCCTTCATGCGGGTGTGTTCTGGCGCCTACGCCAAGGGTATGAAAATGCGCCACGTGCGCTTGAACAAAGATGTGAAAATTGCCGATGCCGTGACCTTTTTGGCGGGCGACCGCGAGCAGGTGATCGAGGCCATGGCGGGCGATATTATTGGTCTGCACAACCATGGCACGATTCAGATTGGCGATACTTTTACCGAGGGCGAAGACCTGAAGTTCACCGGCATTCCCAATTTTGCGCCAGAACTGTTTCGCCGCATTCGCCTAAAAGATCCGCTGAAAACCAAGCAGCTGCAAAAGGGCTTGCAGCAGTTGTCGGAGGAGGGTTCAACCCAGGTGTTTTTCCCGCAGGCCAATAACGACATCATCGTGGGCGCCGTGGGTGTGCTGCAGTTTGAGGTGGTGGCCTACCGGTTGAAAGACGAGTACAAGGTGGACGCCATTTACGAACCTATCAGCCTGAGCAGCGCGCGCTGGGTAGACAGCAAAGACCCGAAAAAATTTGAAGAGTTCAAGCGCAAGTGCCACGACAATTTAGCCCTGGATGGCAGCGGGCACCTCACCTATCTGGCGCCTACGCGGGTGAATCTGTCGCTGGCCGAAGAGCGCTACCCAGAAGTGCGCTTTCGCGCTACGCGCGAGCACTGACACCCACTCGCCCCTGACTTATCCTGTATTTTTTGCAGCGACCGGTGCTTTAGCGGCGCCGGTCTACAATTCTGGTGAGCGATTAGCCGCGGTAAAAACCCTGCGCGTTTGGGATAGGGTTAGGCGCGCCTGCTGGGGATCGCGGGCGGCGGCCTGGCAGAGGCCGCGGAACAATTTGCGCTGGGCGCCTTTGTAGGGCAAGTATTCAGGGTGCCATTGCACGCCCAGGGTAAAGCCGTTGTCGGCCTCCACCGCCTGCACTAAATCATCGTTATCGCGCGCCACAATACGCAAACCCTCGCCGGGTGTGGCAATGGCCTGCTTGTGCAAACTGTTCACCTTTAATCGCCGGCGCGCGGTGAGTTTAGCCAGTTGCGAATCCGGTGCAAGGCGCACGCCTTTTAGGGGGGTAATAAAATTTCTGTTGCTGGTGTGGCGCCGCAATGGCCGCACATCGGTGAGCAGGTTGCCGCCCTTGACCACATTCAAAAGCTGCGCGCCCCGACAAATACCCAACAGTGGCAATTGCTGGGCAAGTGCTTGTTCAATGACCGCAATTTCGAGCGCGTCGCGCGCGGGGTCATAGGGATAGCCCAGTATGTCGTCGCCCTGGTAGTGGGCGGGCTGAATGTCGCTGCCGCCGCCGATGATCACGCCATCCACAGGGCGCGCCAGCTGGGGTTGCGCCGGGCTGATATAGTGCGGCTTGGCGCCGAGCCAGCGCAACAGCAAGCGGCAGGCCCACCAGCCCGGCTTCAGGCCGCGATCTGGGCCGGTCACGGCAATGTGGGGTTTGGCCTGTATCATAGCTGCAGGGCTTTGGAGGCGTGTGTTTGCCAGCGGTTGTCCAGGTGGTGGCCAAAGCGGTCCAGCTCTTCGGTATAAGCCAGGCACATTTGCGCCAGGCGCTCGGGGTCTTCCGCCAGCCACTCCACTGCTAACCATTCGTGCCAGGCGATATGGATGCCCCAGTTGGGATTATCGATATCTGAATTGGGCAGGCGAAAATGAAAGGTGGGCCTGGCTTTGATGCGCGCGTCATCGAGCGTGCGCTCAATAAAATCCTCATCCAAAAATTTAAACAGCGGCAGCAAATCCAGACTTCGATTGCGCGTGGGATTGTGCGCGACGTAATCGTCCATCAGGGTGGCTAAATCCGGCTGATAATCTTCGGCGATTACCTTGCGAATATAGTCTTCATCAAAGTGGCGAATATGCGGCGTGAGCTTGCGGGAAAAGTCCGGGCGCTCGCGCGCAACAATGCCGTCGTAGAGGCACAGGTAAGCTTGCAAGTGCCGCACAATGGCGGTGGCGCTGAGGTCTGGCAGATCGGGATTAAGGTGTACGCCAAAGGCATACTGCGGCGCCTTGCGAGTACCCAGTGCGCCTTGGCTGCGCAGATCGGCCACCAATTCGTTCAGGCTGTCTAACTGCGTGACCGGTATCGGTGGGCTGACCAGCTCCCAGGGCACCCAATTTTCGGCCAGGTCTTTAATGATGCTGCCGGCATCGTCCAGTGGCGAAGGCAGCTTCATTTCGCAGGCCTGTTGGTAGGCTTTTTTTACCGGCGTCGAGTCCAGTTCTACGGTAAAGTCGCCCATGCGGGTATCGAGCACGCCGTATTCCAGCGGGCCCTGCAAGGCTTCATCGCCGCCGAAGTGGCGCTTGATGGCGGCTACAATTTGCAGCGGCGTTAAGCCCGCCATTTCAATTTCAACGCCCACCTTGCGCACCTTATCGTCGTGATTCAGGCGCTGGGGCGGGAGTTTACAGGTGCTGTGTAAGCTATTCATAAAATTTCTCGTCCTTGCTGCGACAATGCCGACCGATTACGCCGACACAATGGCGCGCAGCATCCAGGCATTTTCTTCGTGTTGCCCAATGCGATCGGTTAACAAGTCTGCGGTTTTTACATCTTCAATTTCTTCTGCGGCGGCGACTGCATGGCGCAGGTTGCGCGCGCAGCGCTCGTTATCGTCGGCCAACTGAGTGATCATGTCTTCTGCACTGGGGGTACCAGTTTCCTCGACAATGTCGGTTAATGCGGCAAATTGCGTCAGGCTGCCGGGAGCGACAAATCCCAGGGCGCGAATACGCTCGGCAATCACGTCGATGGCGGCGGTTAAATCCTGGTACTGGTCCTCTGTCAGTTTGTGCAGGCTGTAAAACAGCGGGCCCATAACATTCCAGTGAAAGTTCAGGGTTTTGACATTGAGCAACACCGTATCGGCCAGGGCTTTTGATAAAAAGCGGGCTAGCTCGCTGCGATCTGCGCGCTTAATGCCGTTTTTCGTGTTTTGCTCTTTGGGTTTGGTGCTGAGTACAGTTGCTGTTTTCATGGTTACTCCTATTGCGTGCCTTGGTGTTGGATTTAGCTGCTTAGGGATGGCGCCGGCGCACAGCGCCCGCGCCGCTAAGCTCAGCTGTTAATTTCCAGCCGGTTTACAACCTGCTCAACGTTTGACGTATTTTTTGCAATGGCTTCGGCCAGCGATTTTTCGGCGCTGCTGTCAACTTCGCCAGATAAAATGACCTTACCTTGTTCGACTTCAACCTCAATGTCGGTGCCCGACACTTCGGTATCGATTAATAGACGGGCTTTAATCAGCGACTCGGTTTTGGAGTCTTGCATGTCGGCCAGTAGCGAATCAGTGGCGTAGGTATCGGGATTTACACGCAGTTGGTTATGCACATCCTTAACGCCGTCAAGACTCAACACCAGCTCTTCAGCCAGGTGTTTATCGACTTCGCTGTCTACATCGCCGCGCAGAGTCACTACGCCGTTTTCAACGAGTGTGTCGATGGTGAAGTTATTTAAATGTTGGCTCATCAGTAATGTCGCTTCGGCTTTGCCGTCCAGCCAGGCATCTTTCAGCACTTGGTCTTTGTGTGTGTCGGTTGCGTGTGCGCCGGCGGCAATCGCGGCCGACAGGCAGGCAGTGGCTAATAATTTTTGAGTAAACTGCATAGTGATTTCCTTTTCTTGTGGGTGAAAACTTCGATTTATTCGGTGCGGTAGGCTACCGCGATGATGGAATAAATCGCTGTGTTACTAGGGAGATTGCAAGTGCTGTGCCAGGCAAAAAAATGCGCGCAGGGTGCGGCTTTGTGGGTGACTACGGCGATGGATACCCGTTGTTTTGTAAAAATGAAAATACGGGGCCTTGGCATTTTGTAAATTCTGCGCAGCGATAGTCGATCAGAAGCCGCGCGGTTCGGAGGCTTGGCGTGGCGATGTCTTGGGGGAACGTTGAGCCACTAGCCGCAGGCAGGTGTGGGCGCGGGGTACCGGTACTGGCGAAGGCGCATTAAGCCGCCTGAGTGTCGCCAAAATCCTACAAAAGTACTAAAATCCCCGTTTTCCCGTTAACTGACTAGAATAATAAGATGTCTGTCGTACCCCAACTCCCTGAATTGGCCCCTCGGTTTGGCGGCCAAATGACCCGGGCCTGCGGCCGGGGCCTGTTGCGATTACTGGGCTGGCGCCTGGAGGGCGAGCTGCCCAACGAGAAGAAATTGATGGTGGCGCTGGCGCCGCACACGTCTAACTGGGACTTTGTGGTGGCGATGCCGGTGATCATGGCGCTGGGTATCCGAGTGTCTTACCTGATGAAGAAAGAGGCGTTTATCTGGCCTTTTAGCATACTGTTTCGCTGGTGGGGCGGGATTCCCGTGGACCGCAGCGCCTCGCAGGATGTGGTGGGGCAGGTGGCGACCTGGTATCGGGAGCACGATGCCGTGTGGGTGGCGATTACCCCAGAAGGTACACGGCGCAAAGTGGGCCAATATAAGACCGGCTTTGTGCGCATTGCTCACGCCGCCGGTGTACCGGTACTCACCATCGCCTGGGATTTCCCCTCTAAGTCGTTAGTGGTGGATCGCCTTTGGGAAACCACCGGCGATCACGAGGCCGATGCCGAGCGCATACGCACCCACATCAACGCCCATTACCGAGGCGCCCAGCCGCAATACCAATAGATGTATCAATAGATGACAAAGCAAGAGAGGCCCATGACCCAGCCCCCTCATTCAGAGCAGGAAATCACCGAGTTGCCTCCGGGCTGGCCGCGCATGGGCAATGGTTTTACCCGCTGGTTGGGCCGTACCGGTTTGCGCCTGATGGGCTGGCGCTGTGCGGGCCAGGTGCCGGATGCGCGCCAACTGGTGATAGCCGGTGGGCCCCATACCTCAAACTGGGACTTTGTGGTGGCGATGTTCGCCATTCTGGCTCTGGGTGTAAAGGTGTCCTGGCTGGGCAAACACACGATTTTTCGCTGGCCGCTCACGGGGCTGTGGTTGAAGTTGGGTGGTATTCCCGTCGACCGTTCGGCGGCCACTGGCATGGTTGAGCAGGCCGTAGACAGTTTTAAAACCAATGCCAACCAAATAGTAGCGCTGATGCCCGAGGGCACGCGCTCCAAGGTCGAACAGTGGAAAACCGGGTTTCTGCGCATTGCCAAAGGCGCCGACGTGCCCGTGCTGCTGGTGGGGATGGACTACCCCAGCAAGTCCATTTACTTTGGCGATCTATTCACTGTCAGCGACGACATGGAAGCCGATTTGGCGCGAGTTAAGGCCTTTATCCAGAGCTTTCGCGGTAAACGACCCGCAATGCAGTAAGTACTTACCCACCGGAGGGCGTAGATGGAATGGGCTTGGTGGGTGTATGTGGCGCTAGCCACCGTGGCTTTTATCGCGGGCTTTGTCTCCTCTATTGCCGGCGCCGGCGGCTTAATCGTGCTGCCTGTGTTGCTGTGGGCGGGCGTGCCGCCGCTGAATGCCCTGGCCATCAATAAGTTCCAGAGTGTGTTTGGCACTCTCAGTTCCACAGTTAACTTTTTCCGCAAGGGCCACTTGGATCTGCAACCGCTGCGTGCGGGCTTGTTGTGGGCACTGCTGGGCGCGCTCTTAGGTACTTGGCTCATTCAGCGGCTGCCCTCGCAATGGCTGACGCTGCTGTTGCCGGTTTTACTGTTGGCACTGGCGCTCTATTTCGCCGTCTCACCCGATATCTCCGATAGCCCGCGCGGCGAGCGTATTAGCCAGCGGCGATTTAATGCGCTGGTGGGCGGCGGTCTGGGGGTGTACGGTGGTTTTTTTGGGCCCGGTATGGGGTCATTTTACGCGGCGGCCTTTGCCCGTTGGCGGGGCATGCCGATGCGCGCGGCCACCGCGAGTACCAAGCCCTTTGTACTGGTTGTGAATACCACTTCGATGGTGGTGTTTGTGCTGGCGGGCTATCAATGGTGGGGCTTGGCGCTGCTTATGGCGGTGGCCCAGATAGTTGGCGCGCGCTTAGGTTCTAATTTGGTGATTAGCCAGGGCGCGCGTTTAGTAAAGCCAATGCTAGTGGGGGTAACTCTGTTGATCGCGCTCAATTTGGTATGGCGGGCATGGTTTTCCTGACGCTGGCGGCGAGCCTTTTATTATTTGCATTGGTGTTGGGCTTAATGCTTTATTTGCGTCGGCCACTCTACCGTATCGATAGCCAGAATGTGGCGCGATTGCTGCGCGCTGTTGCTGAAGGTGAGGCGCGCCACCAGGACTGGTTGGTGTTTACTGCTATACCCATTCGTTACGACCCGGCGCTGGAAGCCATTCGCTTGCGGTGCTTGGCCGTGGAAGAGGCGCACTTGTTGGGCGATCAGGGGCGCTATCTGTTTGACGCGCGAGGGCGCGAGAAACTGGCGGAGATATTGCGCGAAGTGGAGGCGTTAGGGCCGCACACTTAACCCAGGCACAGTTGTTCGGCGGCGCCATTGGTGGTTCAATCGCCTCCACACAGGTGTGCCCGGCTCCGTGGCCCGCCGCAAATTATTCTAGGAATTGGTTCATGAGTGACACACACAACCGACCGGTGTTGATGTTTATGCTGGGCCTGGCGGCCTTTGTGGTGGTGGTGGCGGGCATGCGCGCGGCGGAATCACTGCTGGTGCCGTTTTTACTCTCGTTGTTTATTGCCGTAATTTGCTCGCCGCCGCTCTTGTGGATGAAAGCCCGCGGTGTACCCAGCGCGGTGGCGGTGATTGTAATGATACTGCTCATCGTTTTGATGGGCGCCATTGTGGGCGCGGTAGTCGGGGCGTCAATCACATCCTTCCGCGCAGATTTACCCGAGTACCAGGCGCGGCTGCAGGAGATGAGTGCGGGCTTGCGCGCCTGGCTCGAAGCGCGTGGCCTGCAAATCGATAGCCGTTTTTGGGCAGACAACGTTAAGCCTTCGGCGGCGTTGGCGCTAGCGGGCAACACGCTTTCGTCGCTGGGTAACTTGATGACCAATGCGTTTTTAATTCTGCTGACCGTAATTTTTATTTTGGCCGAGGAGATGCGCTTCGCAGATCGGCTGGCGCGCGCGCACGAAGACATGCACAGTACTATCAACGGCATTAACCGGTTTACCAAAAGTGTGAATCACTACATGGCGCTGAAAAGCGGGCTGAGCCTGGCCACTGGCGCGCTCGTGAGCCTCTGGTTATGGGTGCTGGGGGTGGATTACGCCTTGCTGTGGGGCACCATGGCATTTCTGTTGAATTTTGTCCCCAACCTGGGTTCGCTGTTGGCGGCAGTGCCTGCGGTGCTGTTGGCGCTGGTGCAATTGGGCGTGCCGGATGCCCTGTGGACCGCAGCCGGCTATGTGGCCATTAATCTGCTGATTGGCAATGTGATCGAGCCGCGGGTGATGGGGCGTGGACTCAACTTGTCCACTTTGGTGGTATTTCTTTCATTGGTGTTTTGGGGCTGGGTGCTGGGCCCGGTGGGCATGTTGCTGTCGGTCCCATTAACTATGACCGTAAAAATTGCATTGGAAAGCTATCCTGGGACTGCCTGGATGGGCATGGTGTTGGGCGATGTGCCCGCCGATGGCGAGCCAATGGGTAACAGCCCGGTAAAAGCGTTGGTGGAGGCAGCCGAAGAAGTGGCTGCGGGTAAAACGCCCTAAGGCGGCGAGTTTTTAAAAGCGGTAGGCCGCGTTTAGCTCAAAACCGTTGTCGTTCGACTGCGTCTGAATGCGAAAGCCGGACTGGTGCACAGGGCGCTCCAGGTGGCTGGGCGTTAACGCCTTGGCCAGCAGACCGGTCAGGCCGTTGATGTGGCTCTGCTGGCGTTTAGCCTGGCGGGTATTGGCGTGCTGATAAAAGTGAATGGCCTGGGTGCGGGCCTGGTCGAGTGCACTGTCTTCGCCGGCGTAAAAGGTTTGAGAGAAGGTCTCGCCGGCTTGCGCGGCTGTGATGGCAAGCGCGAGGCAGGCGGAGGTCAGTAAACTGGCGTATGTGGCTGCTTTCATGTTGGCCGCTCTCTACGGGGTAATCTTGGCGCTTCCCTTCCCGTTTCTCCATGCCTTAACTGTGCCTCAAGGACCGGTCAATTTCTGTGCACCAGTTCCGAATTTAATACTTTATGCCTATAAGTTAGGTGCTTATGCTAGAAATTCGTTGTAAGGCGTTGGGCAATGACTGATCAGTTGCAGGCCAATTTGCGACAGACACTGCCCGCTGGAAGGCTGAAAATCACGTCGCTACCCGGCCTACCCATCGCGCTTTGGCTCCTGGATGAGGCGTCGCTCTCGGCCCCGCCGCTCTGTCCTGAGGCCACGGCCCGGGTGCTGGCGGCGCCCGCCTATTGGGCGTTTTGCTGGGCCAGTGGACAGGCGCTGGCGGCTCATATCCTTGCCAATCCCGATAGCGTCAGCGGCGCCCGGGTGCTGGATTTTGGCGCTGGCAGCGGGGTGGTCGCCATTGCGGCGGCGCGCGCAGGGGCGGCGGAGGTATGGGTTTGCGATAACGATCCCCTGGCCTTGGCGGCAGCCCAGGCCAATGCAGCGCTCAACCAGGTAACGCTAATCCCCGTGAGCGATCTGGCGCAGGCGCCGGCAGGTTTGGATGTCGCCTTTGCCGCAGATGTGCTCTACGACGTGGAAAATTGGCCGTTGCTCGATCGGCTCGGGGAGCTGGCGACGCGGGTCACGGTGGCCGACTCGCGAGTGCGCGACGCGCAGGTCCCTGGATTTGACGCGGTGGGCACGGCCAGCGCCTGCACCTGGCCCGACCTCGGCGAGCCCGAGGCCTTTAGCCGGGTGGTATTTTTCCGTGCTCAGGGGTGTCCATCGCCGCTGCGCTAAGTGGCCCGGCAGGTGTGTGGCCCGCTAGCTAGCTGTCATTTTGGCCCGCTGGCCGATTACCGCCAGGGCCGCGACCCGGTAGGCCTCCGCCAGGGTGGGGAAGTTAAAAATGCTTTCCACAAAAATGTCGACGTCGGCTTCGTACAGCAGTGCCATCTGGCCGATATGAATCAGCTCGGTGGCGCCTTCGCCTACGATCATCACGCCCAAGAGCTTTTTGCCCTGGGCATCGCAAATGAGTTTTAACATGCCGTCTTGAATACCGGAAATTTGGCCGCGGGCAATTTCTTCAAAATTGGCGCGCCCGACGACGACTCCACCTTCGGACTCGCGCACCTGTTGTTCGGTGAGCCCCACGGCAGACAGTTCGGGAATGGCGTAAATGCCCGACGGAATGGTGCTGGCAATGCGACCCATGGCCATCCCCAGTGCATTGCAAGTGGCGCGCCGGCCCTGCTCCATGGAAGTGGACGCGAGGCTAGGCGGGCCAATAACATCGCCGGCGGCGTAAATGTTGGGTGTGCTGGTGCGCAAATTGCTGTCCACTGAAATGAGGCCGCGCTCGTTCAAGGCCAGGCCCGCATTTTCGATATGTAAATCCTTAACGTTGGCAATGCGACCTGCGGCGCACAATAATTTTTCACTGTGAACGCGCACGCCGTTGTCGCACTCGGTAATGACGCCCGCCAGTCCATCGAACTTTGCGCTGGTGACTGTGTGTTGACCCAGCCAGGTGCCGCCCATCGCCTCAAAGGCGTGCACAAATTTATCGGTAAGATCTTGATCCAGAAATCCCAAGGGGCGGGGGTATTTATCGATCATGGTGACTTTGACCCCCAGCGCCTGAAAAATCGAGGCGTACTCGCTGGCGATGACGCCGCCACCGAGCACCGTTAGACTTTTGGGCAGATAGAGCATCGACAGAATGGAATCGCTGTCGAACAGGTACTCGTGATCTACCGGGATATTGTCTGGTTTACGCGGAAAGGAACCGGTGGCGATGACAAAATTTTCGGCGCTCAACTCTTCTGCTTCGCCACGCACTTTAGCGACGCCAAGTCGATGGGTATCCAAAAATTTGGCGCGCCCGTGAATAGTGTCGATGCGATTTCGCTCTATTTGCCGGCGCATGTATTCATCGTGCGCCGACAGCACCTCGTCTAGACGCGTAATTAACGCAGTCATTTCCGTGTCTTCGGCCAATTCGAAATTGGCCAGCGCGGCATTTGCGCGCATGTTTTTCACGCGCAGGGCGTTTTCGCGCAGGGTTTTGGATGGAATGGTACCGCGGTGTACACAGGCCCCACCCAATACGCGATCGCGCTCGATAAGCGCCACTTTTTTACCGGCCTTGGCGCCCTGAATGGCGGCTTTTTGTCCCGCTGGACCACTGCCAATGACGATTAAATCGTAGTCGTAACTCATCGCCCGAGCATCGCCTCCATGGTGCTTTTCACATCGTCTTTTTTGTCTAGCAGACTGTCCACTTCGTCTTCGTACAAATTTAAATCGGCCAATACGGGCTTGGCGATGAGATCTTTCGCTGTCAGGGCTTCGGGCATCAATAGGTGGGTGGCAAAAGCTGCGCCACCGTTAATCATGGTGGTTTGCTCGCGCGCGAGAGTGGCCTTGTCGTATTCGTGAAAAAACTCAATGGATTCGCACACTATCTGCGGCATTTCCCAGCGCTGCGCCACGGCGACGCCGACGGCTGTGTGCAGGTCCGACTCGAGCACCTGCATGTCGGCTTCGGTGAGATTGATGCCATTTTTTTTGGCGCAATCCAGTGCGGCTTGAATTACCACCGGGCGGCCAATGGAGTGTAGTAGGCCGCACAGGAAGGTGGCTTCCACATTGCGTCGACACAAGCGTGCAATCTCTTTGCCCCAAAGTGCCGTCGCCAGTGCGTGGCGCCAAATGCCGGCAATGTGTTTTTCATAGCCAGGTGCCTTAAACATTTTGGCGGATATGGACGCAGCCAGCGCGATATCGCTGATCAAGTTCATGCCCAAGCGCGTGATAGCTTGCTGCAGCGACACGAGCGACGCATTGGGCGAGTAAGCGGCCGAGTTGGCTATGTGCATTACATGGCCCGCCAGCGCTTGGTCGCTTTGAATTAGTCTGGCCAGTTGTGTGGCGTCAGACTCTGGGTCTTGCGAGAGGGTAACCACTTTACTGGCCACCTCGGGCAGCATGGGCACCTCCAATTGACGATTGTCGATGCTGGCTTGCAGCGATTGGGCAATGGCCTGTGCGGCCGGTGATAGCGGGCTCTGGGTCATGGTGCGTCTCGACGGCTTACAGGGTTATCGGGCAGTGGACTCACCAAGTGTAGATCAACTTGAGCAACTCACCGGCAGGTGCTTCTGGTCTTCACTCGGCGGTTGGGCGAGGTGTGCCAGCTCTGGGTGCTCGTCGAAAGGCGCAGTCAATACGGTAAACAGCTCCGTTAACGGGCCGTAATCCCCGGCCTGGGCCGATTCGATGGCGCGCTGTGCTAAATAGTTGCGCAAGACAAATTTCGGGTTGTGGGTCAGCATCTGCGATTGCCTGGCGGTCTCAGAGAGACATAGCGCGCGATAACGTGTTAGCCAGCTGGTCGCGGCGTTGCTGTCGGGGATCATGTCGCATGCGAGTTCGGGATCATGGCTAAGTGTGCGCATAAAGCCGTGGTAATCAATGCGATGTGCAGCCAAAAGCGCGAGCAAATCGGCCAGTAATTGCTGGTGATCGCTCGAAATTTGGTTTGGTTCGGCTGTCCTCGTGGAAGCAATTAGCCCCAGCTTAACGGCCATCAAATGATTGTAGGTTTCTGTGAGTTGCGGTGCGTAGCGGGCCAATTGTGTTTTGATGTCGTCGATGGCGATAAAGCCCGATAGGCTGTGAGCCAGCGCATTTAAATTCCACAGTCCGATGTTGGGTTGGCGATCGAACGCATAGCGGCCCTGGTCGTCTGAGTGGTTGCAAATAAAACCGGGCTCAAAGTCGTCTAAAAAGCCAAAGGGGCCAAAGTCAAAGGTTTCGCCAATCAGCGACATGTTGTCGGTGTTCATCACCCCGTGCGCAAAACCGGCTGCCTGCCAACGGGCAATGAGATGCGCGGTGCGTGTGACGGCCATCGTCAACAGTGCCAGCGCTTGTTCTGCACTGCGTGCCTGCAGTTGCAAATAGCGTTGTGCGCAATAGTCGATCAGCTGGCGCAATGGCTCAGTTTGATTCTGGTAGAAAAAGTATTCAAAGTGCCCAAAGCGAATGTGGCAGCGACTGGCGCGCAACAAAGTGGCACCAGTCTCTAGGGATTCGCGCACAACCTGTTGACTGCTGCCGGCCAAAGCCAGGGCTTGGGTGGTGGGAATGCCAAGGCCCGCCATGGCGCACGAGCCCAGGTATTCGCGAATACTGGAGCGCAACACCGCGCGGCCGTCGCCAAACCGTGAGTAGGGTGTACGCCCCGCGCCCTTTAAGTGCAAGTCCCAGCGCTGCGAGCTAAGGCGCCACTCGCCCAAGAGCAGTCCGCGCCCGTCGCCCAACTGGGGGCTGAAACCGCCGAATTGATGACCGGCGTAGACCATAGCGAAGGGGGTGCACTCGGTGGGAAGCGATTGCCCAAGCACCAGTTGCTCCACCAGTGTTGCCGGTAATTCCAGCGCTTCGACCAAGGCGCGATTCAGGTGGATCAGTGTGGGATTGTCCAGCGGCTGCGGTGCCAAGTGCGTGCCAAAGTTAGCACCCAAATTGGCAAAGGAGTTGTCGAACTCGGCAGTCATTACTTTTATACTCGAAGGCAGTGGTTAACTATGATGCCACAGATGGCGGCGCGGCGGGTGTTGCGCCAGGGGGCAGCGCGGATTGCAACATGCGCGCTACGGGCAGTGACGCCGTGTTGTGGCGGTGGCCGGCTACCATGGAGATAAAGGGCAAATGGCGCAAAATAAAGACCTGGTTTGGGATCTGGATACGTTCACCGAACGCGAGCGGGCGCACGCCTTTGTGATGGGGTTTGAAAATAAGCTGTGCGTGTTTTCCCAGTCCGTTAATCAACTGTATACCAATTACAATATTTTTGTGCCCCGAGAAGAAAACCGTAAACTCGTGATTTTGCCCAATCCCTATGCGCATTTTGACACCTTTAATAATCTCGACCCGGCGGCGCTCATGGCAACGGGGCTGCACATTGTGCCTGGGCGAGGTAAAAGTCTACTGCTGAGCATTCCCTTTAAAAGTGGTAAAACTAAGGAGCGGCTGGTGCCGTTGCAGGTGGGTATTCGCCTAGTGAGCCAGCAGCGCCCCGCTGGCCAGCCATTTTTACCGGTGCTCATGAAGGGCGATTTGCGCGAGATGGATGCCGCAACCCCCTGTTTGCACTTGCATGCGCTGAATCTTGAAAAACTGACAGATCTGTCGGCACTGGATCGAGCGGCCATTGCGCGCGTAATCACCGAACGGTTGGCGGCGCTGGGCGAGACCCCATAAAAAAACGGCCGTTTGGGCCGTTTTTTTATGGGTGGTTGATTAACCCTTTGGAATGCTGAAGGTAATTGGCAGAGTGAACTCAAAGCGCTCGCCCTGCAGGTCTTGCGGCATGGGCGGGAAGGGGTCTGAGCGCTCCACGGCTTTTACGGCTTCAGAGTTTAGCAGGCTATGACGCGACTCTTCTAAGGGCTGCATATTCAACACCTTGCCGTTGCGGTCGATGATCACTGCAATACGCACGGAGCCTTCCTGACCGCGCTGCAGCGCGCGTTTAGGATAGCGGATATTCTTGTAAGTCCAGCGCAACAATTTAGAGTGATACAACTGGCGGCTCACCAGCGACGCGGCCGTGAGCAGCGGCTCCTCCTCTTCCTCTAACTCTTCGTCATCTAAAAATGCATTATTGACGGGTTTGGCTGCTGCCACTTGCGTAGGCGTAGGTGCGGGCGTGGGCTTTTCCACCTTGGGCTGTTCAATTTTAGGCTTGTCTTCCACGGCTGCTGGTGCTGTCACTTCGGGCTTGGCGACCACTGCCGCCGCGGCCAGCGTGGGAGCAGCGACGCTGGGCGCGCTGACTTTGGGTGTCGCTACGGCAGGGGCAGCGGGCTTGGCCTCCGCAACCGAAGCGGCGGGCTTGGGCGACTTCCAGCTTTCGACTTCGGCAATGCGCTCCTCGGAGGGCGTGATAGCGCGATAGCGTCCGAGCAGGTTTGCATCGATTTCAGCACCGGCCATGACGCCTTCGCGGAATTCTGAGGACAGGGGCACCGAGCCGATCCAGGTAGATAACAACATGTTAAAGAGGTTGGGGGCGCGACGGATTTTACCCATGTCCACGCCATTGACACTGACGCTGATGCCTTCGCCGGGGATATCGTCAATTACCAAAACATCGCCATTGCGCAGACGCCCTTTAGTGAGCTGGGTAAATTCCACCATGCCGTCGGCGTTGGCCTGCAGTTGATCGCCGGCGATGTTGATAGCGATACCTTCAATCCACATGCGGCTCAGGCTGCGCGCCGACACGCTACTGGCGGTGATGCGCAACTCCAGGCGCCGCTCGCCACCCACGTTTAAGGCCGAACCTACATCAGTGGTGCCAGCGGGTAGATACAGGCCGGCCAAAAACTGCTCTTTGCCGAGTTTGGTGTAGGGGGAAATACCGTTCAGTAACGGCTCTGCCTGAAGTGTCATAGCGGCGAGACCGGCGCAAAGAGCCAGTAGCCAGCGGTGGAAGCGAATTGTCATGGCGGAAAGTCACTCTGTTTTTGTCAGCTGAATCGCTATATAGCGTAACGTTATGTGGCCTTGTGGTTTTTGTAATCATGCCAAAGGCTTACTCTACAGCGTTTAGACGTAACTTCAATAGGCATTTTGGGGCCGAGCCGGCGGCCGAGAGACAGTGGCAGCGGGCACCGGTGGTACCCGCTGTTGTTGGTTTACAGGTGGGCAGGGTGTAGGGGATTGTTCCAGGTGCTGCCTTTGCCCGCCAGAGCAGCGTGGGGCTGATGGGACATGAAGCGTTCAATTTGATCGGACTCTTGCTCGTGGGTGTCGATCATCACCAAGACGCTGCCGCTAGAGAGCGCTTTTGCGAAGGGGTTGAGCTTGTAGTGAGGCCGCCCAATTCCCACGAATCCACCAAACCAGGCGCCAAAACCTGTACAAAATATGAATAGGCCCACATAGGCCAGCGGCGCGTCGCCGGCAATCCCTGCGGTGTAGAGCAGGACACAAGCTAATAACCCCAGCGCGGCCCCCGCCAGTAGACCGCTTTCGCCGGCGGGCAATAGATCCGTGGTTTCCAGAGGCGAGGCTGTGGGCATGTGATGGCGTTCGAGCTCGGTATCGTTGTTGGCGACTAGGTGCAGGTGGTCGCGTGTAATGCCCTGTCTTTGTAAATCTTCTGTGAGGTGTTCGGCGGCTGAAATGTCGTCGGCGAGGTAGTATAAGCGTTGCATGGGAAGCCTCCCGCAAGCAGCATAGGGATATATTTAGTACAATGGTACAATTAGTGGTGTAATCTCACCACTTCTCTACCAGTATAGTGGGCGCTGGCACTGAATTTGGCCTGTCTTAAGACCAACTGGTGCTAACTTATACGGGGTTTTATATATCTATCCTATCCATTTGACGACGCAGGTATTGCATGGAGATTAAGCTACTAGACCGGATTCCCAGAGCCGCTCTCGAATCTCTTTTGGCGCCCATCCCTTTTTATAAAGCTGTTAAACAAGACGACCCTCACCAGTTTGAGGTGTTACTGCGCCATTCGCGCCTGGTGGAATTTCGTCCCGGCGAAGTGGTGTTACGCCGCGGCGAACGCGACCCGTGGCTGTATTTTTTGCTCAAGGGGCAGTTAGCGGTTTACGCCAGCGACGCACAGGGGCAGCAGGTTATTAATTACATCACCCCAGGCGAGGTCTTTGGCGATTTGGCGGCGCTGGTGCAAAAAGAGCGCTCTGCCACGGTAGTGGCCGATCACAATTGCAAGCAAGTGGTAGTTTTCGGTACGGACTTTAAAGCCTTTGGCGAGCTGGAAAATTTTGGGGTCATTAGTCTAAACACCAAATTGGCGTATTTTCGCAACTGTGTGCACAGCTTGCGCTGGAAGCTGGAGGTGTACCGGATGCGCTACCCGGAAAACCCACTGGCGTCTAAACATCGCGCGATTAAACTTTACACGGGTGCAAAAGGTGGCCGGGAAGAGTTGCGCGCTATTTACGAGCAGGCCCAGGCCCTTGCGCGCCTTTTATTGGATTGGAACCAACAGTTTGGCAGTCTCTCCCTGGCCGCAGAGGGTCACTCGGCGCCCAATCCCGAGCTGGTCGACAAGATGACGCAATCAAGCCGCTAAACGGTAAGGTGCATTTTTAACTGGTGGCGCTGTGCTTTGGTCAGGCCCTCTACCGCGTCGAGCTGCGCCAGGGTTTGGTAGGGTCTGGCGTCAATCACGCGTTGAGCGCAGGTGGCGCCAACCCCTGGAATTTTCTGCAGACCGTTTTTTGAAATGGTGTTGATGTTTATACGCTCGGTGGCGGTTTTTAGTTGCTCCTCTGAAATGCCGGCCGCTTTCGGTGCCGGCGCGACGTCACTTCTGGGTGGCAGTGCGGCGACGGCAGGTTTGCGAAACTCCGTGCGCAAATAGGCGACTTGTTGGCGAAGATCTGCCAAATCATCGCGCTGAGCCTTGAGTAAAAACTGCAGCCGGCTCAACAGAAAAACAATAGCCAATAACAACAATATAACGATGACACTCATGTGTTAGCCCTGTGATGCGCAGTCGTTTGGGTAGTGTAGTCGCCAATCTTCAAAGCCGCCGTCCAAACTGTAGACTTCTGCAAAGCCCTGTTCTGTTAAAAATTGAGCGGCGCTTTGGCTGCTGTTGCCGTGGTAGCAACACACAATGAGCGGGGCTTGTTTGTCTGCGTCTGCTAAAAATTGCGCGAAACTGTCGTTGTCTAGGTGCTGGCTGCCGGCGATATGGCCTGCGGCATAGCTGTGAGCATCGCGGATGTCGACAATGTGTGTGCCCGGTTGTTGGCGTTTGGCGGCAGCGTCAGCTGCGGAAATGCGGTGAAACTGTGGCATGGTGGAGCCTATGAGCTGCGGATTGGATGAATTAAGTATAAAAGGCCGAGGCTCTTCTGCCTACGGCATTAGGGGCTAGTAGCCGTCACCTTATGCTCGCGCAGGCGCGGGAATTAGACCGGCAAAGGCGGGCGTAAACAGCTAGAATGAACCGGTACACAATCAGAAAGATCAGTCATGAAGTTTGAAGAGTTTAAGTTGCCCTACGGTTATCCCGTCGCTATTGAAGGCACCAGCGCAGGTGGCGAGCCCTTTAAGTACGCCAGCAAACTGGTGGGCTGCTTGCCGGGCGAGCTGATTGTCATAACGCAACCCCGGGCCGCCAGCGCTTCGCAGTTGCGCTCGGGCCAAAAATTGCTGATCAAAATAATGGCGGGTAATGGTGTCATGGCCTTTGCCTCTGTTGTGGAGCAGATTCATGCGCAACCGCGCGCGCTGGTTTTTTTGCGTTATCCGAGCAAGCTGAGCTTTAAAGAAGTGCGCGGCGCCACACGGGTTGAAAGCCGTACGCCGATCAGTGTGCAATCGACGCAGGGGTTGACCACAGTGTCGGCCAAGGGCTTTATTTCTGACATCAGTCTATCGGGCGCGCGCATCGAGCTCAGTCAGTCAGTGGGGGAGGTGGGTGCCCACATTGCGATTAGCGGCGATGTCACTATCGCGCGCTTGCAAGGTCAACTGGAGCTGCCGGCCGTGATTCGTTCGCGTATTGAGCGCAGCACACGGGAACAAGAAGCCGATTTCCCCGCCATTTATGGTATCGAGTTTGCCGACATGAGCGATGAGCAGCGGTTGCTGCTCTACGCCTATGTGTTTTCGCTGCTGGCGAAGTAGATGCGACGGCCCTTAATTACACTCCTGCTTCTTAGCTGTATCGCGCCGGCGATTGGGTGGGCGCAGGCAGGGCACGCGTTGACAGACGCCAATGAGCAGGTGGACGAGGCAACCGCGCCAGTGTCGACCGCTACCGAAGCTGTCAGCGAAACCCCGGATAAGCCCCTCAATCTGGACCGCCTTTGGCTGCCCAGTTCCTACACTAAATACTGGTCGAACCTGCGCCATATTGCCGAAATGCAGCTGGCCTCCGAGCGCTGCACAGAAGTGATCCGCGGGGAATTGGCCCGCGCAGAGAGCAGTGAAACGCAGCCGGTATTTGCCATTATGTGTCGCGATAACCTTCGGACAACCTATGTGGAAAAATTTGACGGTTTGGTGCTGGAATCCTACGAACAAGCCATTATTCGCCCACCGGAACCCGAGCCGACGGAGGAGGAGGCGGTGCTAGAGCTCGAGCCCGAGCCCGAACCGGATATATCGCTGGCGATATACGCTGCCTGTCAGAACCAATGGCAGAGCGATGTCAAACTTATGCAAAAACTCGTGTGGCTGGATGCACTGGAGCCGGTTGTACCAATGGCGGCCGAGGAAGATGCCGAAGGTGTTGTGCACTACAGTGCGCGCCGCCGCTTCAATGCGCGCAATGCCGCGGGCGTCGAATTGCGCTACCTGGCGGTGTGTGAAGCAACCAGTCTGGTGGACGTGCGCACCCGTATTGATATTCGGCGCACACCTTAGTTCCTCTATTGCATTTAGGCTTAGCGTTTTGGCGCGTCGTCTGTAGCCGCTATGCATTGGGCAGGCGGATAACGAACCACCTGCCTCAGCGAACAGCTTGTTAATCGATGACCTTTTTGTCGCGCAGAGCTTGAATTGCGTCTGCCGACAAACCCAGTTTTTCTCGCAATATATGCGACGTGTGTTCACCTAACTGCGGTGGCGGTACAGACTGCTGTAATTGGCTGCGGCTGTAGTGGATGGGATTTCCCGCAAGCTCTATGTCGCCGGCGCTGGGGTGTGTTACTCGGATGCGCATGTCGCGCGCTAACAGCTGGGGGTCGTTGAACACCTGGTCAATGGAATTAATGGGTCCGCAGGGTACTTGGCGCGCCGACAGTTCGCGCAGCCAATAATCACTGTCGCGTTGTGCAAGTGCCTCGGCAACCTTGGCGCATACCGCATCGCGATTGGCCACCCGTGCAGGGTTGGTGGCATAGCGGGGATCTTGGGCCAGCTCGGGCAGCTGAGCAATGTCGCAAAATTTCTTAAACTGGCCGTCGTTGCCAATGGCCAAAATAATATAGCCATCGGCCGTGGCAAACGCCTGGTAGGGCACAATGTTCGGATGCGCGTTACCCATGCGCTGTGGCGTGACGCCACCCACTAAATAGTTGGTGGCTTGGTTGGCGAGCACCGAGGCTTGCACATCAAACAGCGCCAGGTCGATATACTGCCCCAGCCCAGAACGGTGCCGTTCCAACAGTGCGCCCTGGATGGCGATAGTGGCGTACAGTCCGGTGAAAATGTCGGTCACTGCCACGCCCACCTTTTGCGGGCCTGCGCCTGGCTTGCCGTCGGCTTCGCCGGTGATACTCATTAGTCCGCCCATGCCTTGAATCATAAAATCGTAGCCGGCGCGATCCCGATAGGGGCCGGTTTGGCCAAACCCGGTAATCGAGCAATAAACAAGTGCTGGGTTAATGATCTGTAAACTCGCGTAATCCAGGCCGTACTTTTTTAACCCGTCGACTTTGTAGTTTTCAATGACAACGTCCACCTCTTTTGCCAATTCGCGCAGTAACGCCTGACCATCGGGGTGGGTGATGTCTACGGTAATGGATTGTTTACCCCGGTTGGCGGCCAGGTAGTAGGCCGCCTCGGCGTCTTCACCCTGCGCGTTTTTCAGGTAGGGCGGCCCCCATTGGCGGGTGTCGTCGCCGGCGCCTGGGCGCTCTACTTTAATGACTTCTGCACCCAGGTCGGCTAATAGTTGCCCGGCCCAGGGCCCGGCTAAAATGCGGGATAAATCCAATACGCGAACGCCTGCGAGCGGGGTATTCATGAAGGGCTCCACTTTTGATTGGCACGGCGGGAAGAGCGGGCCAGCGATTGCCGGCCCGGAGTACATTAATAGAAGGCTTGAATACCGGTTTGCGCGCGTCCCAAGATCAGCGCGTGCACATCCTGTGTGCCTTCATAGGTATTTACGACTTCCAAATTGATCATGTGACGCATGACGGAGTACTCGTCGGAAATGCCATTGCCGCCATGCATATCGCGCGCTTCGCGAGCAATCTCAAGGGCTTTTACACAGGAGTTGCGCTTGAGTAGCGAAATAAGTTCTGGTGCCAATTGACCGGCGTCTTTCAGTTGCGTCGCGCGCAAACACCCCTGCAGGGCAAGGCTAATGTCGGTTTGCATAATGGCTAGCTTTTTCTGAATCAACTGATTGGCCGCCAGGGGGCGATTAAACTGCTTGCGCTCGAGTGTGTATTCGCGGGCCGAGTGCCAGCAGGCCTCCGCAGCACCCAGCGCGCCCCAGGAAATACCCAGGCGGGCACTGTTTAAGCAGCCAAAAGGTCCTTTCAAGCCGGTGACATTTGGCAACAGGTTTTCTTCGGGGACAAACACCTCGTCCATCACAATCTCGCCGGTAATCGATGCACGCAATGCCAGCTTGCCTTCGATTTTAGGTGCGCTTAATCCTTTCATGCCCTTGTCTAGAATAAATCCGCGGATCACACCTTCGTCGTCTTTGGCCCACACGACAAATACATCGGCAATGGGGGAGTTGGTAATCCACATTTTGGCGCCGCTAAGCTTGTAACCGCCGTCAGTTTTTCGGGCGCGAGTTACCATGCCCGCCGGGTCTGAGCCGTGATCGGGTTCGGTCAAACCGAAGCAGCCTATCCATTCGCCGGTGGCCAGCTTGGGCAGGTACTTTTCTTTCTGGGCTTCTGAGCCGTAGGCGTAAATGGGGTACATTACCAGGCTCGACTGAACACTCATCATGGAGCGAAAGCCCGAGTCAACGCGCTCCACTTCGCGCGCGATCAGTCCGTAGCTCACATAGCTGACACCGGGGCAACCATAGCCCTCCAGTGGCGAGCCCAGCAGCCCCAACTCGCCCATTTCTCGGAAGATTGCCGGGTCTGTGTACTCGTTGCGGTAGGCTTCCTGAACGCGCGGCTGGAGTTTTGCCTGGGCGTACTGGCGGGCAGTATCGCGCACCATGCGCTCTTCTTCAGTGAGTTGTTGATCCATCATAAAGGGATCAGCCCAGTCAAAGTGCTTTGACCAATGTTGTTGTGCGCTCATGCTTGCATGCCTCGGGAAAGGGTGAAGGAGTCCGGCGATCAATAGCCAATGGCGAGAGTATAGCAATGGGAGAGCTATATAAAAAATATATTAAATATATGATAATCATTTCATATTGAGATTGTTTTGGGAGGCACAGTGGATATTCGACAGCTCAAGGTGTTTAGCAGTGTGGTGCACACAGGGAGTTTCACCGCAGCGGCAGAGCAGCTGCATATTGCCCAATCTGCGGTGAGCATTGCCGTTAAGAAACTGGAACAATCGCTCGGCGTGACGCTCTTCGATCGAGCCGAACGGAAAATTAAGCTGACGGCGGAGGGGCAGCATCTGTATGAGCGGGCGAAGTTTCTGCTGTACGAGTTTCAGCAAACCGAACTGCAGTTGCAGGAATTAAAAGGTGGGCAACGGGGCACCGTTCGACTGGGAACGTCGGCGATGCTGGGGTCCTATTATTTACCCGAGCAAATTGCGGCGTTTCGCGCTCGCTACCCTGGCATTAACTTTCAGGTGACGGGTGAAGGTACTAATCGGGCTCAAGAGCAATTATTGGCCGGCGAGATCGACATGGCCATGATTAATCTGCACAAGGTGTCACCCGCCATAGAGGCGCATCCTTTAATCGACGAGCCCATAGTAGCGTGTGTGGCGCAAGATCATCCCTTGGCTGCGCAAACGGCCATCGACTTTAAAACCTTCGCAGCTGAGCCCTTGGCACTTTACGGTGAAGGCTACTATTTGCGCGAACTGGTCGATAAGCAATGCGCGCAATTAGGACTGACGCCGACAATAGCGCTGGAGACCAATATTCTGCGTCTAATGATGAGCCTGGTTTTGGCTCGTGGTGCGGTTGGGTTTGCTTTGGCGCGGGTGGCGGAGCAAGAGCCTGGCTTGAAGGCGATAGCCTTTAAGCCATCGTTCAACTTGCAATTGGGTATTGCGTGGCGAAAAGACAGCTACCGGTCAGTTGCCAATCGGTTGTTTGCGGATTTCTTATTAAATGAGCGGGGGGGAGGTAACGGCGAGGTGAAGAAATAAGTCAGGTGCCGAGGCACCTGACTTACATCTGTGCTTAGGCAGCCTTTGGCTTGCGACCGCGCTTGGCGCTGGCTTTTTTAGCAGGCTTGGCAGTTGCGGGCTTAGCGGCTTTAGCTTTCTTAGGTGCCTTGGTCTTTTTAGCCTTGGCTTTTTCTTTGGCAGCGGCCTTTTTGGCGGCTAATTTGGCTTTGGCGGCAGCTTTTTTGGCTTTGGCTTTTTCTTTAGCGGCGGCTTTACGGGCTGCTACTTTCGCTTTGGCTGCGGCTTTCTTAGCCTTGGCCTTCTCTTTGGCTTTTTGAGCTTTGGCCTTGGCCTTGGCTTTCAGCGCGTCTTTTTTGGCTTTGGCTTTGGCTTTGGCAGCGTCTTTCTTGGCTTTAGCCTTGGCCTTGGCGGCGGCTTTCTTCTCTGCTGCCTTCTTCTTCTTGGCGATTACAGCTTGTTGCTTGGCGTAGGCCTTGTCCAGCTGTGCGGCAATCTTGTTGTCGGCCTTGATCGCCTTCAGCGCGGCTTTGGCGTCGGCAACGGCGGCTTTGGCATCGGCAGCGGCAGATTTAGCAGCGGCAGCTTTTGCTGAAGCAGCGGCTACAGCTTTAACTGAAGCGGCAGATTTCTTCTTTTTCTTGGCGGCGGCTAAGGCAGATGCGGCTTTCTTGGCATCTGCAGCAGCTTTGTTGGCTGCCTTGGTCAGAGCAGCGATTTCTTTGGCGGCGTCAGCTTCTTGCTTAACGCGAGCTTTGGCCAGATCCGCTTGAACTTTGGCCAGTTGTTGTTGCAGTTCTGCAACTGGGTTAGCAGCTTTGGTTTTACGTGCAGCCATGGTGTGTTTCCTTGGTTGTTTTTGTGAAAAATTTGCCAGCTGTTAGCTAAAAATAATTAGGCGTGTATAAGTTAAGCAATTGTGGTGAAAATTCAAGCAAATTACAAAAAAAATCCGACGAAAAACGAACTTATTTGTAAAAAAAACCAAAAAAATATCGAAATTGCCCCAGAGTTGACCTTTGTTAAGAAAAATACGCATTCAGCCACCGGTTTTGCGTGGCTAGCCAAAACCTTGAGCGAACATAAAGCAGGCCCCTTCGGGCGCGCAATTTTCGTCGCTGGTGGGCCAAAAATCCAGGGCATATTGAGTCCTCAAATTGGTTGATTAATTGATATTGTCGATGAATTTTACGGCCAGACCCGCAGGTGGGTTGCCATTGCTTGGCGGATATCCGCCGCGAACTCATCCGGTGGACAGTTCAAGGGGGTGGGCGGAAGCGTGGCCGGAGCAAAAAATTTCGCCGTATTTCATTGACGAAGCACCTTGGGACTCTGTGAGAAAATAGAGTCCCAAATGCAAAAGGATTGTTGGTGCCAAAATCTTTGCTGTATATAATTACAGTATCAGGAGGGCGAATGTCTCGAAAAATAATTCACATCGACGCCGATTGTTTTTACGCCGCCGTGGAAATGCGTGATAACCCGACGTTGAGAAGTAAGGCCATCGCCGTAGGCGGTGATCCTGATCGTCGAGGTGTGATTTCTACCTGTAATTACGCGGCCCGGGCTTTTGGTGTGCGCTCGGCTATGGCCAGCAAAACAGCATTGCGGTTGTGTCCCCAATTGACCCTGGTGCCGCACCGTTTTGAAGCCTATCGCGAGGCGTCGCAGGCCATGCGGGAAATATTTACGCGCTATACCCCCCTGATAGAACCGCTGTCGTTGGATGAAGCCTATTTGGATGTGACCGAGTGCCCGGCACTACAGGGCAGCGCGACTCGGATTGCAGAAGCCATTCGGGCAGCAGTAAAGCGAGAAATCGGTATTACGGTGTCTGCCGGTGTTGCGCCCAATAAGTTCCTGGCAAAGGTGGCCAGTGACTGGCGTAAGCCCGACGGCCTATTTGTAGTGCGGCCGGAGCAGGTTGCCAACTTCGTAACGGCCTTACCGGTGGGTAAAATTTTTGGGGTGGGTAAGGTAACAGCTGGTCGGATGGCTGAGCTGGGAATTAAGTGTTGTGGGGACTTGCAGCAGTGGTCATTGCTGGACCTGGTCGAACGTTTTGGCAGTTTTGGTGAGCGGTTATACAGCTTGTGCCGCGGTGAGGATGACCGGCCGGTTAAGCCCCACCGGGTTCGCAAATCACTGAGTGTTGAGCATACCTATGAGCAGGATTTGGTGGGCGATCACGCCTGTATTGAAAAGTTGCCGTCGCTCGTGGCGGAATTGACTGAGCGACTGGAACGGTTGCACGGCGACTATCGGGTACATAAGTGTTTTGTCAAAGTAAAGTTTTCCGACTTCACCAGCACTACCTTAGAGCGCGTGACGGCCGATGTGAGCGAGGCGACCTTTCAGACGCTATTGTTAGAGGCGCTTAAACGCCAAAATTTAGCCGTACGATTATTGGGGGCGGGCGTGCGTTTTATTGATCCGGCCCGTACGGCGACCGATCAATTGGATTTGTTTCTTCACTGAGTGCAAGAATCGACGGGGCGCCGTCCGATATCAGCCGTTTGGTTCGAACGCCCTGTTAGCCTTCCAATGTGTTGGCAGTTGGCACTGCCTCGGCGCCCGCCCGCTAGACGATTTTCTGCACGCCAGACAGCATTTCGTTTTTTGCTCAGGCATCCAGGTGCATGCCCAAGAACAGCCTTCTATATATAGAAGAAAGAACTTAGTGGCAGGGTCTTACAAAAATGAGCTAAGAAGATGGCGCTCAGCGGAAAGGTCAGCGCGTTGACTTGCAGGCCCTGGGCACCACTAGTGCTAATGTAATACCTGACTTGCGGCGCTGTAAAAGTTGTCTGACGACATTGCCTGTCGGCCGCGCGTTTTTTGCAGTGTGAAATCTGCGAAAGCGCGAGCATTGGACGCGGGTGGCGGGCGCTAGATGCATACAAAATGGACGCCATTGGCCAGCCAAAAAGACCGGGCCTTTTAGTTGGAGTTCAGTCCCGTGCGTGGGGGTTAACCATTGTGGGCATAGCGCTGTGTAGCGCCGGTCTGAGCCTGAAGATAGGTGCTGACGGCCTGTGCAATGATTCTCTGTAAAAGCGGCGAGTGAGGCACTTAATGTGTGGTACATCACTCAGCCCGCGCAATTCCAACTCATTGTCGTTTTTCAGACCTTTTCGGGTTTGTCAATCTGGTGATTTTCACGCTGAGCTATATAATTCCGCGCCTTTGCTTGTTTGAAAGAGACAGAGGTATTTGTGTGATCGTTTTTTCTGCCACTCATCAGCCTTCCGGGCGGGTATTCGTGGGTAGCTGTCGGGTAGACTTGGATTTTCATTGGGCCATGCTGGTGACGCAGGCCGATGAAAATGTACCTGGGCCTTTGTTTGACTGCTTGCGCGCCGACGGCGTGACGGCCTTTGAGGTCGCCGAGTATGCAGAAGCTGATTCGGCCCGCGAGTTGGCCCAATTGTGTCGGGAAGCAGCGGAGGAGCTGGGCGGTGAGCTAATTAAAGCCGCTGTACGGCAAGTGAAGAAGCCCGTAGTAGATACCCGCGCACTGGAAGCTGAGGTTGCTACCGAATCGGATGACGACGACGTGGACGGCTGGCTGGCCGATCGGCGCGAAGCCCAGGCCAAAGCGGCGGCGCCGGCAGCCAACCAACCGGCAGCGATTAAGGCACCCAGTGTGAAAGTGGCGGTGGAAAAACCGGTACTGCGCGATTCGCGCAGTACGTCGCAGGCGGCAGACATGAAGGCCGTGATGGCGGCGATCGAAGCGCGGCGCCTGTCGCAGCGTAAAAGCCCGGCAAAAACTCCTAAGAAAGGGACCAGCGCCATGCGCAGTGTCGCGGCTCAGGCTTCGCGTGCGGCAAAGGGTGAGAGCGCCGCAGCGCGCGAACGACGAATTAAGGCCGCGCTGGCCGAGCAAAAAGCCGCTCGTCAGGCTGAAAAAGAGGCCAGTGTGGCTGCACAGGCTGATGAAATGGCCGCTATTTTGGCTAAACTGGACGAGCGGGCCAAGGTGGCTGAACGGGTCAAACGCCGGCGTTAACCGGTAGTTCCTGGGCTGTTAAAGTGTGATTGGCTGTTATTTGACCAATTTTGCCCGGCAAATTAGACGGATTTCCCGCGATTAGCCCGGGCTCTAGTGACTGATAGGCCCGACTTGGGGCACAATAGGGGCTTGCCTGCGATGGGGCTTAGTGGGTATCGTACCCGCCCATTGCGCTTGGAGCTGAACGGCTCGGGCTGAGATTGGTGGTTATCGGGTTAACAGCGCGCGCTGGGCCGGAATATCGTGGTAAACAGACGCGGCGATTGCCGTGAGTTGAGGAGAATAAAAAGTGAGTCGTAGAAGAAAGCACGGCGATGCAGAAGATAATTCAGAAATCGATTTGACGCCCATGCTCGACGTGGTCTTCATCATGTTGATTTTCTTTATCGTAACCGCTTCGTTTGTTAAAGAGTCGGTTATCGATACGTCTATTCCGCCCAAAAACGAACAGCAAAACCCACCAGATGAAGACAACCCTTCCATTGTGGTTACCATTCGCTCCAACGATGAAATCTGGATGGAAGATCGTCGCATTGATGTGCGCGCTGTGCGAGCTAACATCGAGCGTATGCACGCCGAGCACCCCAAAGCAGCCGTTGTTGTGCGGGCCCATGTAAAGTCTACGGCCAAAATGTACGTAGCCATTGCCGATGCCGCGCGCGAGGCCGATGTGTATAACATTGCCCTGGTGCCCTACGAAGAAAAAATCTGAGGCATTTCAGGCATAAAAAAAACCCGCTATTGCGGGTTTTTTTATGGGCGGCGCTCGCGGATTGTGCTTTTAGATAGGCAGATGTAGTCGCTAGATATCCAGCACCAAGCCCCAGAGATTGTGCGGCTCTGGCACGTCCCAATCGGTGTAAACCACATCCTCATAACTCTCTTCCATGGCGCTGGCCAGCGCCCGAAAGGTGGGCCGGCCGGGATCGGTCAACACAATGCGGCCTACTTCTGCCGCCAGTGCGCAATCCAGTACGTGTTCCAGTGGTCCCACCATTTCATCCCAAAAGCAAATGTCGGCACCGATGATAGCGTCGAAGCCGGACAGGGCTTCCACCGTTAGGTGCTCGAAACGTTCGCAGTAGGTGTGGAGGGTGACGCCATTCAAGGCGGCATGCAATTCGACAAAGGGAAACACCGATTCGTCTGCGTCCAGCGAGACCACCTGGGCGTTAAATGTTTTAGCGCAAAAAATGCCGCTAAGGCCCCAACCACAACCTAGCTCTAACACGCGGCTCCCCTGTTCAAACGGGCATTCTCGCAAATAGTCCATTAACACCAGCGCAGATTTCCACACTTTGTTGCCGTGCAGTTGGGCCACGCCCTGAGCTTTACGCAAGCGTCGAATGTCTTTATGTGAACTGGTCAGATATTGAATGCCAAAGGCTTCGCGAGTGTGTTGTGACGTCATGTGTGTCGAGCGATAGTGTTTTGGGGGCGACATAATAACATGGCTAGCGCATCCGACAGTTGCAGGTAGCCAAACGCAAAACCGGCGTCGAGCAAGCGCGCGGGACGCGCGCGCTGACCGGTTAGCAACAACTGGGATAACTCGCCCAACAGTACCTTGAGCACTGGGCTGGGCAGATGTAGCCAGGCCGGCCGGTGCAGTAGGGCGGCCAGAGTGCGTGTGAATTCCTCATTGCTAACCGGATTCGGCGCACAGAGATTGACACTGCCTGTAGCCCCTGGCTGCTGCCCTAAATAAAACAGAGCAGCCACATAGTCGTCGATGTGAATCCACGGCATGTACTGCCGGCCAGCTCCGAGTTTTCCGCCTAACCCCCAAGTGAAAACGGGCTTAAGACGTTGCAGCAGGCCACCTTGTGCGCTCAGTACTAGCCCCGTGCGCAGCACAATTTTCCGGCAGCGCGTGGCGCTGTTGGCCTCGGCCTCCCATTGTTGGCATAGATTACTGGCAAAATCATTGGCGCCCTCTAGCGGCGTATTCTCGTCGACCAAAGCAGTACCAGTGTCGCCATAGATGCCCGTGGCGGAGCCAGATAAAAACACCAGTTCGCGGTTGGTTTGTTGGTTGATCCAGCTCGCCAGTGCGCGAGTAATTTGCAACCGCGATGCCAGCAACTGGTGTTTTCGATGGGTGCGCCAGCGCTGGTCGGCAATGGGTTCCCCCGCCAGGTTGATTACCCAGTCGACGGTGTCCAGGTGTAAAAGTTGCAGGGCCGAATCAATGTATGCCACTTTTTGGCCGAACAATCGCGAGGCTTTGGCGTAATTGCGAACCCACAGGGTAAAGTGGTGGCCCGCTAGCAAGCCGGCCTTAATAATTGCCTGGCCGATTAGCCCGGTACCGCCGGTCATTAAAATATGCATATTGCTGTACTCCTTGCCGGGCGACACGTTTGGCGCCTGGCCATTAACAGGGTATACGCCACACAATGCTTGTGAGATCACTTACATCTGTGCACTGCAAAAAAGTAACTGATCGGCGTACCCCATTCGCTGCATGTGCGTAACAGTTTCACCGTCCGACGTTCATACAACGACATTCACATAGCTAGATTCATAGAACTAGATTCATAGAGCTAGGTTTATCTAGCTGGGATTTTAGAGTTGCGTTTACCGGGCGGTGGCCATTAACACAGTCTGCTACGCAGTCTAAAACCCCGCTGAAACCGTTGCCCCATTGGTGTTGGGCAAAATGGCGCGGGCAGCGCGATGCCAGCCTCGAACGCGATGTGGAGCTGCCCCTCAGGGACTAGGGCTGTGAGTGCGTGCAACGGTTATGATGAATTCGCGCAATCCAGCGGGCACTGGCACTGCCAGCAGCGCTGAAAATTGCTTGGGCAACTAACGTCGCAATAGCGACACAGCCGTTCGGGCCCGTCGGCGGCACTATCGTCAAACAGGTCCATTAGTACCTGCTTTGCTTTTACGGCACTGCACGTGTCGGTCACCCACAATTCAGGCCAGCAATCGACGAAGGCAAGTTCGCCAAGAGCACCGGCGGCATATTCGTTGCGCACAAACGTGGCTACTCCCGCAAAGTCGAGTTGGTTGCGCGCATGTTGCAGCCAGAACAGATCGGGCGCCGTGTAGACTTTAATCATGGCGGCCTCGCCCAGCACAAAAAATTGCCAATAGCGACTGCGCGCTGTGGTCGTACCGTGAGCATAGGGATGGGCTGCACCTGATCGCGCCGGTGTGAGTAAAACAGGCCTGCATAAGGTGCTGCGTAGAATCGTAGGTGGCCGTCATCAGCGGTGTCTCACGAGCGAATCACTTATCTCTTAGTATAGCCTTGGTTCAGTTGGTGCACTGGTTCAGCTTGACTTTTTAGCGACTGGCGATGCCTGCTATGAATACGTATTCATGGCGCTTTGGCTTGCGTCCGGCGCGGTGTAGACCCGACACTTTGGGGCAGAGGGTTCATTAATCCACAATGCCCTCGACAAGTCACAGTGTTTTGGCTTGAGCGTATTTGCCTCAGAAGCCTGTATCCCTGAGTGCCTTAGCTGGTGCTTTCCCATGGAGTGAATGTAAGCGTCCTACCAGCGGTCCTTGTGGCTGCGCGATGATTGTCGGTTAGAAATCCAAGCCTAAAAAAATAATTAGAGGCTAAAGCAATGAAACTGTTACCCCTTGCTCTGCTGGCGATTGCCGGTACCGGGCTGTCGTTTAGCGCCAGTGCAGACTGGTATTTCAGAGGTACGCCCAATGGCTGGGCGGCGTCGCCTATGGAGGCGCTTGGCAATGATATTTTTCGCCACTGCGAAGTGTTTGACGGTGGCGATGGCGGTGGCGGGCCGCGCTTTAAAATAGATCGCTGGGGCGATTGGACGCAGAGCTATCCGGCAGCAGATCAAGCTGCCGTAGCAGGCGGTGCTGTACAGGTTACTTTTAACGCGCAGACTCAAACCATTACACAGCAGGCGGTGGCAAATTGCGCGCCTTCCGGTTTTACGCAAACTTTTCCCTCGCTATACGGCAGAGGCACATTTAACGGTTGGTCAAACTCGGCAATGGCGCTGGTGGCAGACCACCAATGGCAGCTGGATGTGTATTTTGATGGGCAAGCCAATCAGCGCTTTAAGTTTGATGTCGGCGGAGATTGGCGCAACAACTACGGCGACGCCAATGACGACGGTGTGCTGGATGCCGGTGGCGCGGATGTGTATATCGCCGGTGCCGGCAACTACCGGCTGACGGTGAACGACCAAAGCTTGGCCTATAGCGTCAGTCCCTTAGGTAGCAGCAATCAACCGCCCATAGCGGTCATTTCACCCAGCGGTACGTTGCAATTGACGGTGGGTGATCAAGTGACACTGAATGGTGCCAGCTCCACCGATGCCGACGGTCTGATCGCCAGCTATGCCTGGAGCGGTGGCGGCGATCAACCGCAGCTGACATACGTGGCGACCAGCGTGGGCGAATTTGCAGTGACTCTGACCGTCACCGATGATTTGGGTGCGACTGGTACCGACAGCGTCATCATTCAGGTGCAAGATGCCAGCACGGACAGTTGGTTTTTTCGGGGCACGCCCAACAATTGGGGGGCAACGGCCATGGACAGCGAAGATGGGGTGAGTTTCTGTACCGAGCAATCTTTTGGCGCCAACAACCCGCGCTTTAAGGTGGATCACTATGGCGATTGGACGGAAAATTATCCGGCGCAGGATTACACCGTAGCGCCTAATAATGCATACAACATTTGCTTTAATGCTCAGACCAAAGCGCTGGACGTTGTGCTGCTGCAAGGCGCAGATAGCCAGCCGCCCCAGGTCGCTGTTACGCCGCCAGCCGGCAGCTATGCGCAGTCGCAGTCGCTGAGTCTGACCGTCACCGATAACCAAGACCCGCACCCCATAGTGTATTTCACACTGGACGGCTCGGCGCCAACTACGGCGTCGTCCATGTACAGCGGTCAATCGCTGTTGGCTCAGGATGTGGGTGAGGGTGTCGATTTCCGTCTGCGCACTCTGGCGGTAGACGCCAGCGGCAATGAACAACGGCAAGCCTTCGAATACCGCATTGGCGAGAACAGCGTGGCGGGCGATTTTCGGGCGGAAACCATTTACTTTTTAATGACTGCGCGCTTTTACGACGGCGATAGCAGCAACAACTATTACAACCGCGATCGCTACAAAGCTGGCGATCCGCACTGGCGCGGCGATTTTAAAGGCTTGATTCAAAAGCTCGATTACATCCAAGACCTGGGTTTTACCGCCATCTGGATTACGCCTCCGGTGGAAAACCGTTCCGGTCTGGATTATCACGGCTATCACGCCTACGACTTTAACAAAATTGATCCGCGACTCGAGTCGCCCGACGCGGACTATCAGGCTTTTATTGACGCCGCCCACGCCAAGGGCTTGAAGGTGATTCAGGATGTTGTAATTAATCACTCCAGCCAATACGGCTTGCGCAATCAGGTGTGGATTGATCACCTGCCCATTAAGTACTACGTTCCCGCGGGCGCCAGCCAAGGCATGATTGATAACGGCCCCTATCAAGGCAATTTGGGCGATTACCTCACCGTTAACCGCTGTGACGACGACAACAACCTTGCGCCGGCCTGGTATCGCGCGCGCTGTCAGTCAGATCCAGAGGGTATCGAACCTTTGATCGATCCAAAAACCGGTGTCACCGTGCCGCAGGCGGGCTACAACCCGAGTCGTTTCTTTGGAATTGATGCCCAGACGCTGGACCCCGCCTGGTACCACCTGGATGGCTTCATGGCCGGTGGCGATTGGGAAAATCCCACCGCGTTGCAGCGCAAACACATGGCCGGCGACACCATTGACTTGGCCACCGAAAACCAAAATGTGAAGGATTACCTCAACAGCGCAATTCAACGCTATCTGGATATGGGCGTGGATGCCATTCGCGTCGATACCCTAAAGCATGTTGAGCGCGACGAGCTGCTTACCTATATTCACAATTGGCAAGCGCACAAGCCGGGGCTGTTTGTATTTGGCGAAAACTTAGTGAAGGGTACGGGTTGGGGCTCTGAAATTGCGAACGACAATGCCTCGGCCGTGATTCGACCCTGGTGGTATACCCGCACCACGCAAGACCCGTCCAACCCGAACGCTGGTGGCGATTCCGGTTTATCCGTACTGGATTTCTCGCTGTTTTCGACCTTTCGCGACAATGTGACGCGCGGCCATTTTGGCGGCGTGGGGGGTATCTTTTCCATGGATTGGATCTATGGCGATGCCACCAAGCTTGTGACGTTTTTTCAAAATCACGACGTCGGTCCGGACAATGATTTCAAATACCGCTTTGGTGGCGATCAGGCCCACGCCGCCATGGTGTACAACCTATTGTGGACGGCGCGCGGTATTCCCACCCTCTACTACGGTGAAGAAATCATGTTTCAGGCCGGGCTGCCGCAAGACATTGCCAGCGCCAACGACACGATTGACCAAACCGGTCGCGCCTATTTTGGACCGCATCTCGACGACCTTACCGCCACTCAGAGCCATCCCCTCTATCAGCACATTAAGCGTTTGAATCAGATGCGCAAGGCCGTGCCGGCATTGCAAAAAGCGCCGATGAGTCAGGTCAATGAATGGGGGGCCGGTATGAGTTTTATTCGCGACCTGTCTGGCGAAGGCAGCTATGCAGTGGTCGGTCTTGCCGCCGCTAGCGGGCAGTCCATCAACGTCGCGTCTGTTGCCAACGGCAGCTACGTGGATCTGGTGACTGGCGCCACAAAAACGGTAAATAACGGGCAGTTGAATTTTAACGTGCCGGCCTACGGTGCGCGAATTTGGGTGTTAAACGGCCCGGGAAAAATTGGCGTCGATGGCCTGTATCTGAAGTGAATAAGCGAGGCAAAGAATAATGAAATATTGTTTATCCTTAATGGTGCTGCTGGCAACAGGTGTTGTCAGCCAGGCGCACGCCGACTGGTTTTTTCGTGGAACCACTAATGGCTGGGGGACTACGGCACTGGTTCCGTCCGGTGCCAATAGTTTAACGACGTGCCAGCAGTTTGGCGCCGGAGATAGCAGCGGTGGCCCGCGATTCAAAATAGATCGGCTGGGCGATTGGCTGGAGAGCTATCCGGCGGCGGATTTTTCGGTGAGCGCCAATACTGCCTATGAAATTGCGTTTGACAGCACAACCAAAGCGATCAGCGCTACCCCCGTGGCACAGTGCAACGGTTTTGTCAGTAATTGGCCGTCGTTGAATTTTCGCGGTACTGCCAATGATTGGGGTGCCGCGCCACTGTCGTTGGTGGCGGATCACACCTGGATGTTGACCGTCACGCTCGATGGCCAGGCGAACCAGCGCTACAAGCTGGATGTACACGGCGATTGGTCGGTTAACTACGGCGACAACGGTGGCGATGGCGTGCTGGATCAAACCGGTGCTGATATTTATGTGCTGGGCACGGGCGACTATTTATTGACGGTGAATGACCAAACTCGCCAGTACAGCTTGGAGCCTGTGTCCTGCACGCCGCACTGCGAGGCGCAAGTTACGACGCTGGGCGCTGTTTACGGTGCTGCGTCGACCATCTTCTCGCTGTGGTCGCCAGACTCTGACCAGATTGCATTGGTACTCAATAACGTCACCTACCCCATGGCCAAGGTGGCCAACTTCAACGGCTATTCCGATGTCTATCAGGTGCAGGTGGAAGGCGACCTGCACTTGGCGCGCTATTATTTCACCGTTAACGGGCAGCGCGTGCGCGACCCCTACGGCAAGATGGCAGTACCGCAGAGCGACACCAATGTGGTGATGGATATGTCGCGTATCGAGCCCGCCGGGGGCTGGGCGCAAAGGCCTGAATTAAATACGCGCGAAGAGGCCGTAATTTACGAGCTGCATGTGCGCGACTTCACAATCGATGTGAGTTCTGGGGTCGATGCGGCCAAACGCGGTAAATACTTGGGCCTGGTACAAACTGGTACGGCGTTCAATGGGGTTAAAACGGGGATTGATCACTTGCTGGAGTTGGGCGTTACGCACGTACAGCTGCTGCCTGTGTACGACTACGCCACCTGCGATGGACTCCCTGATTCAGATCCCTGTTATAACTGGGGTTACGACCCGCGCAACTACAATGTCCCGGAAGACCGCTATTCGCAAACACCCACGGATTATGAAAACCGTGTGCGCGAATTCAAAACCCTGGTGAATGAACTGCACAAGGCCGGTATCCGGGTAATTATGGATGTGGTGTACAACCACACCTACAGCAAAGAAATGTTCGAGAATATTTCTACCCGCTATTACACGCCCACAGACCTGTCGGGAACTGGCAATGCCATCGATGCAGATGTGCCAATGGTTAGCCGCATGATTCAGGACTCATTGGCCTACTGGGTGGACGAGTACAACATTGACGGTTTTCGCTTTGACCTGATTGGTATTTTTTCCCACGCCGAAGTGGAAAAGTGGGGCGCCCATCTCAATAGCCGCTTTCCTCAGCGCAATTTGTTGCTCTACGGCGAGCCTTGGAACGGCTATGCCTCCGACCCCAAAGAGGGGCAGCGCGTGCGCTACGGCACCACGCGGTTCATGGCTGAAGAACATGTGGGCGTTTTTAATGGCGCCTACCGCGAGGCGCTAAAAGGTAATAATGATGGTACCGCCACCGGCTACATGTTTAACAACTTAACACCTGCCGATAGTGGCTGGGCTATCTACGACGGTCTGCGCGGCTCACCTTATAATGCCAACGACAGTCGCAATGGTACCTGGTTTCGTAATTTTACCGCTGACCCGGAGCAAAGTATCAACTACATTTCAGCGCACGATAACTTTGGTTTGTGGGACAAAGTGTATTTGAGTCTGTCTACCAATGTAGTTCAAAACAGCTCGCACCAGGTGCTGAGCTTAACGCCGCCCGCGGATCTCGCCTATCCCAAGCGCGTGGTGAATTTTGGTATGGGGCAAATCTTTACCAGCCAGGGTATCGCGTTTGTGCACGCCGGCGATGAGTTTTTGCGCACCAAAACGCAGAATGAACAGATGGCTAATCCCGCAGCGTGGAATTACGGTCAGCACGGCGGCACCCACAACAGTTACAATTCGCCCGACAGCTTTAACAGTATTAAATGGCACAACAAGCAGAACAATGCCGCGACCTTTACTTATTTTCGCGACCTGATTGCATTGCGAAGGGCCCACGCCGGGCTGCGTATAACAGATCAAAATGCAATCGCGCAGTATCTGTCGGTGGGGCGGCCGGCTGAGTTTGGAGGTCAGGTTGTAACGGCGCACATCACCTACCCAGGCGATAGCCACGACTTATTTGTGGTGTATAACAGCGGCGCCAATCAGTACATAAATCTGCCCACAGGTAGCTGGACGCGTTTAGCCGATGCAACCGGTGCTACCCATGTGCCGGGCTTGGCGGGCAGCGCGCTAGCCGAGGGAACCGCTGTGACTGTATTTGGCAAGTTGCGCTAAGTACTCGACGCGTTTAAACCCAAAAAGGCGACACCCTGGGGGTCGCCTTTTTACTATTCTGCGCCTTTAGCGGAATCAGCGCACGTTGCACTGCAAGTAGAAGGTAGTCCAGTTAGAACCGC